>JAHRHW010000344.1 GCA_019100305.1 Candidatus Thiodiazotropha taylori
AAGGTGGATGAATGATATGCGAAATATCTATCTTCTAATTCTACTACTGACGACATTCCCAGGTATCACTCTGGCTGGCATTGCTGAGACGGTGCATAACCTCTCCTCAACCGGTCCTGGACCGGTTAAAAGCAACACAGAAGATCGAATCTGTATTTTTTGTCATACACCACATGCCTCTGCACCGGATTCTCCATTATGGAACAGATCCTCTACAGGGATCTATATTGACTATCTCAGCAGCACTACACATGCTGATGCCGGCACCATGAGTTCGTCTTCAGTTCTATGCCTGTCTTGTCATGATGGCACCATTGCCTTGGGTACAATTGGGAGACCGGGTACGATTACCGATTTAAATAACGTGTTTATCACTGATCGTGCTCTGTTGGGTACTGATCTATCTGACGATCATCCAGTATCCATTATCTACAATCCTACGCTCTTAAACACAGATCCTGATCTGGTACACCCAAACAATGTGGATCTACCATTAAGAAACAATGAGCTTCACTGCTCCTCATGCCATGATGCCCATGAGAATATCCATCCCCCGTTTCTGCATAAATCGACTTTGAACGGTGATTTATGCGTAACCTGCCATATGCCAAGGCCTGAAGGTGCAGGTACTGCCTGGATCTGGTCGAATAGTTCCCATGCAACCTCAACCGCCACACCCCAAGGTACCAATCCTTGGTCTGAACGAAAGCCAGAATGGACAGGACAGACCGTACAAGCGAACGCTTGTATGAACTGTCATACACCACACAATGCAGCGACACCGGAAAGACTGATCAAGGATATAGAAGAGGATACTTGCTACCTCTGCCATAATGGCACAGTCGCGCAGACCGATATCCAGACTGAAATGCAGAAGATTTATCACCACCCGGTTGAGATTGCCCTTAATGGTGAACACTCTGCACGTACTGAAAACCCTCTTATGATGCCCTGGCATGTGGAGTGTGAAGACTGCCATAATCCTCACGCCAGTTTCAGTGATTCACCAATGATCTCATTCAATCCGACCAATCCGATGGGTGGCGGTCACTCAACGGCACCTTTTGTAAATGGCAGCATGATCGGTGTCACGGGTATAGATGCCAACGGTAATTTCAAGCAAGAAGCGGAGTTCGAGTATGAAGTCTGTTTTAAATGCCATGGCGTACCCGGAAAAAGTGCCTGTGATAATCAGCGCTGTTCGACCGCAGACAGTAACAATATGGTAAGGGCTGATGGCGTATATAACATTCGTGACAAAGTGAATTCAGGCAACCCAGCCCTGGTTTCATACCACCCCATCGTGGAAAACGACCCCTCAAACAATAGCGAAGTGCCCAGTCTTCGTACTGACATACCGCTAACAACATTTAGCGGACAGATCTATTGCAGCGACTGCCACAGCAGTAACATATCGCCTGCTGCCGGCGGCCTGGGGCCTGCGGGACCGCACGGTTCGATCCATCAAGGCATTCTGGCGCAAACCTACGATATCGATCCTGCCAGCTCTACAACGCTCTCAAACGATCTCTGCTTCAAATGTCATGATTCAGGTAATTTGTATACGGATCAATCCTTTCCACATACGGAACACGTCGTTGCAGAAAATCTGGGGTGTATCAATTGCCATGATCCCCATGGGTCGGCATCGAATCGACATCTGATTAATTTCCTCACCTCATCCAACATTGGCGGGCAGATCAGAACAATCACAGGTACCGGTGATTATCTTGAACCTACCTGGTTGGATACAGGTGTACACAGCGGAAGCTGTTGGCTGGATTGCCATGGAACGGTTCACAATGGTTTTGACTATTGATGACCTGGTTTCACTTAATTTCGGTGGACAGTATTAACTCGATACACACGCTATCTTCTTGGGGTTAAACTATGAAACTTGTCACTCAGCTTTTGGCTTTTTTCACCCTTCTGATCGCAGCCGCTCCTGCAGCGCTTGCCAACCCCTCCCCTGCGTTTGAGGGCAGAAAACTCTACATATCACACTGCATGATCTGTCACGGTATGGATGGCAAAGGATACGGCCCTCTAGCGAAGAAAATGAAGATCGAACCGGAGGATCTCACCGACTACGTGCCAACGATGAGTGATTATGGTCTGAAGGTAATCATTACCGGGGATAAGAATGTCCCCAAGTCGCTGCGATCGAGACACGGTAAAATCAGCAAGGATATGCCGAAATGGAAAGAGGTGCTCAATCAGAGCCAAATCTCAGCACTGATAGCCTATTTACGCTTTCTCAGTACCACCAAACATGATCTACCCGGTGACCCGGAACTCGGCTACGAACTCTATCAGCGCTATTGCTCAATCTGTCATGGTGTAGAAGGCATTGGAGATGGCGCATTGACCAATCTGATTGGCGTTATCCCAATCGACCTTACCAATCCGAAAAAGGCAGATGATTTTAGCAACAGCACTCTGGCGAAAGACATTCTCGAGGGCAAGGGAGACTACATGCCGGGCTGGAAAGGCATACTGACTAATGAGGAAGTTGATGCTTTAGTCAGCTATATCAGACTGCTTTACCAGGTATGGGCACATCTGGAAGATGGTGGGTTGGTCGTAGTCATGAGATCGCCAACACTGGAAAACGATAAGGATAGAACAACTGCCCTACTTCGTGATACCTCATGTAACAGCAAAGCCAACTTATCGGCAAAAGGTAAGGCGGAAGCCATTAAAGTCGGTAAACTCTTCAAATCCAGAGGCATTAATATTCAGCAGGTGATATCCAGCCCTCACTGCCTTGCCAAAGAGACTGCGATGGCGGCATTCGGTCAGGCTGAAGCAGTGGAGTACCTGGCATCAAACGTAAAGCTCCCATCTGACAAGGCCGAGAGCTTTGCTTCACAGCTGGATACGCGCATTGGCAGTTATGAAGGGAAAGGGAACCTGGTAGTTTTTACCCATGAATCAATCATTAAGGATCTCTCATTTCAAAAACTGAAAGATGGCTATTTTCTAGTCATAAAGCCTATGGGTAAAAATGAATATGAAGAGATTGGTGTTTACAAGATGAACCGATGATACCAACCCCACATACAAAGGTAAGTAGAATTGGTATCGCTAATGTTCTTTTTACGTCGGAAAGTTTATCTGGCAGCAAACAAGGATTTCATCTCAACACTGCAAGAAGCACCCTGATTGCATAAAACAGCTTTAACCAGATTCACGGCCCCTCGCGGACTACTTGGCTTACGCCAGATGGGAATAAACTTTGTTGAGTTATCGTGATAATCCCCTTCCATGATCAAAGGGTCATTATAGAGGCTTATCAGGTTGTCACAGCGCAGATAGAGTACATCATCATATCCTCTTGAATAATCGCATACCCATTTCTGCTGATCCGCACCGTTGGACATTACATCATGATAATGATCACTCGCTACCGCATTGAATGCCGTAGTCATGAGCAACAGTACCAAACCGTGGATGATTAAATGTGCTTTGGACCGTGTGTACATCATTCTTCCCCTGACAACCCATAGGAGTTCGAAACGACAAGACGCACAACACTTGGTATCGGTCTGAATATGTCAACAGACAAATCTACCCGCAGACATATCGCGTTTTCGGTAATCCGTCGGTCATAGGCGGCTCAGCCACCCTTAGACTGTGATTTTGCGTCCCCACCTTTCAATGGGTTTGCCCTTTCGAACACGTTGTGAAGCAAATTATCATCTGCTTCTGTAGCCTGTAGCGACCCACGACAATGAATCTTTAGTTATTGAAATTGGCTGTCATCGGAACACAGGAATCTGGCTATCGACCACCTGAGATTCAGTGATGCGCTTACTCCTATAAAAATATTTACTGCATCTATTGAATCCATGCATAGCATGATTCGGAGTTACCATTAGCAGGGGAGCAATTCCCATGCCTTAGATTTTTTTACTCTCAAAAACAGCTTATTAAGCGATAAGAATTTTATTCTCAGTGATTTATGTAAAAAAAATCGACATATTCGTAGTAATAAAATAGTCATGCTTCATGCCTCAGTGTCATAAGTTCCAAACAATTGGTTTACTGCCAAATACTGGTTGATACCTGCAGCTGTGATTCGGAGGAACTACACCATATGGGTAGTATTACCCATTGCCATCTCAACCTTAATCACATAGTTTGCGCACCAGAGGACAAAGTTAATGGACACGCCAGGAAGGTAGATATTGGATAGGAGAAATTTCATGAAGAAATCACTAGGACTGTTTTTTTTAGTTTTGATCACCATCAGCGGTTACTCAACTGCTGCCTCTGTTTACACCTTCACTGGCGAAATCATCGCAGATAATTTCTCAGACAATGCAGGCGCAATAGGTGATGCTGGCTTGGCAATCGGCAGCACGATCTCCTACTCCTTTCTAGTGGACACCACCAGTCAGGGGTCCTGGAGAGCGAATAATGGAACAGTAACGACCTATAACGACGCCACAACTGCCAACGAGTCGATCGACTATTTCTATGTGGATCTGATCAGTGGTGGCCTGGGTGAAGTGGACGGCGGTTACTTTAACGGACCAGGCTTTGTAGATGAGTACAACCGTGGTCTCGATATCACATCCTCAACGAATCCATCCGATGATTGGGTATCCTTTCTTGGTGGATCTGCCAACAATCTTGTACAGATCTACTCTGGTGGAATGTCCTTTGTTGACTGGATCATCAGCACCTCCCCGATCAGTGCGCTGGAGTCGACCTATGACTCAACCGGCGCTTCTTCGGTGATTAGCTCGGTTCTTACACTCGAATCCGTCTCACCTGTACCGATTCCCCCTGCACTCCTGCTGTTTGGGTCAGGTCTATTGGGACTGTTTGGTTACAGTTACCGGAAAAGAGTCGATTGAAGATAGAGCTTCGGCCCCATTTGTTAGTTCACAAAGTCACT
>JAHRHW010000345.1 GCA_019100305.1 Candidatus Thiodiazotropha taylori
CTGAATCCCTGTCTCGATTGCAAGGTGTTCATGGTGCGCAAAGCCCATGAATGGATCGAACGGAAAGGCTTCGACTTCATCATTACCGGTGAGGTGATCGGTCAGCGGCCGATGTCTCAACGCAAGGAGACGATGCCGATCGTTGCCGATGAATCGGGTGCCAGTGATCTCCTGCTGCGACCCCTGTGTGCAAAAAATCTGCCGGAGACTCTGCCGGAGAGGGAGGGCTGGGTGGATCGGCAACAGCTGTTCGATTTCTCCGGTCGCAGCCGCAAACCGCAAATGGCCCTGGCGGCCAGTCTGGGAATCGAGGATTATGCCCAACCGGCCGGTGGTTGCTGCTTCCTTACCGATGAACAGTATGCGGTGAAATTAAAGGATTTGTGGCAGGCCCGGGGCAGCCGAGATTATGAGATGGACGATATCATGCTGCTCAAGGTGGGTCGTCACCTGAGACCCAGCAAAGCCTACAAGGTGATCATTGCCCGTGAAGAGGGCGAATCGAATTTTCTGCAGGGCTATCGAAAGGGCTTTCCACATATCAAGACGGTCAGTCATGGTGGTCCGCTGGCACTGATTGATGGTGAAGTGACCGATCAGGATGTACAACTGATTGGCAGACTGGTGGCCCGTTACAGTCAGGGCCGTAATGCGCATGAGGTGGTGCTGGCCTATACCGATCTGGCCGGCGAGACCCGTGAGTTGCGGGTCGATCCCATGAAGCCCCATGAGATCCCGAAAGATTGGCTGATATGAAACGACACCAGATCGACTGTCGCCGGCTGCTCTGTCCAATGCCGGTGATCAAAGTACAGAACGCCATCGAGGATCTGCCGGCGGGTACCCTGGTGGAAGCGATCTGTACAGATCCGGGTGCATTGAACGATATTCCGGCCTGGAGCAGAATAAATGGCCATCGACTGGTGGAGACCAGAACCGATGACGGGGAGTATATCGTGGTTGTGGAAGTCGTAGACGAGTAGAGCATGAACCGGGATCAACGTTATGAAGTAAGCCGAAAAGCGGCCATCGTAGGTGCGGTCACCAACAGTGTGCTGGCTGTATTGAAGATTCTGTTCGGCTGGTTGGGACACTCCCAGTCGCTGATCGCAGATGGTATCCACTCCCTTTCGGATCTGCTCACCGACGCGCTGGTGATTTTTGCGGCGCGCCACGCCAATGAAGCACCGGATGAGGAGCATCCTTACGGTCACGGGCGATTCGAAACCGTTGGCACACTGGTGCTTGGGGGGTTTCTACTCACTGTTGGTGTCGGCATCATCTGGGATGCGGTTGAGCGTCTCTTCTCGCCGGAAGATCTGTTGCAGCCGGAGATGCTGACCCTCTATGTGGCGGCCTTCTCCATCCTCGCCAATGAGGCGCTGTTTTTCTATACCCGTCATCTGGCCAACCTGATCAACTCCGATCTGTTGAAGGCCAACGCCTGGCACCATCGCAGTGATTCCGTTTCATCGATCGTGGTGCTGGTCGGTATTGGCGGTACCATGCTCGGTCTTCCCTATCTGGATGCCATCGCTGCGGTTCTGGTCGGTCTGATGGTGGTGAAGATCGGTTGGGAATTGGGTTGGCAGGCAACCCACGAATTGGCGGATGCGGGGCTTGCACAGGAGTCCGTCGCTGAGATCCGCAAGGTGATCGCCAGCGTTTCCGGGGTCAACAGCGTGCATATGCTGAGAACCCGAAAACTGGGGGGTCATGCCCTGGCCGATGTTCATGTACAGGTCGATCCCTGGTTGAGTGTATCCGAGGGCCACAGAATTGCCGAGGTGGTTCAGTATGGACTGATCGATCGGGTCGATCTGCTGGAGGATGTCACGGTACACATCGATCCTGAAGATGATGAGGCGGGGCCATCCTGCGCCAACCTGCCGCTGCGGGAAGAGGCGGAAAAACTGCTGCAGGATCACTGGTCGGGTATGGATTGCTTCGATCTGCGCAAGCGTGTGGTGCTGCACTATCTGTCGGGCCGCATCGATATCGATCTCTATCTGCCACCCGACTGCTTCGAGTCGATTGAAAAAGCCGATCGGCTGACCCAGCGCTATCAGCAGGCGCTATCCGGTTCAGCGGTATTTAGAACTGTGCAGGTCTGGTTTGGTTAGCACTATAATGGGGCAAAAATGGTCAGAAGCGCACTATTTTTGCGCGTAATCCACCATAAAACAGCATCCGAAGGAGGCGTGCCCATGGATGTTTTCTCCGTAAACGGTGATTGACTATCACGGCATGATGCGTATCGCGGAGCTTCTGGTATAGTTGCCAGGCCGCCAAAATAAAGATTTGCCGACATGAATCGGCATTGCATAAACCTAAACCCTGGAGAATAAGATGGCCTCGAAAGCCTTTAAGATGATCAAAGACAATGATGTGAAATTTGTTGATCTTCGGTTTACCGATACCCGCGGTAAGGAGCAGCACGTCACCTTGCCCACAAGTGAGATTAACGAAGAGTTTTTCACTGATGGCAAGATGTTCGACGGTTCTTCCATCGCCGGCTGGAAAGGCATTAACGAGTCGGACATGATTCTGATGCCGGAGGATGCCACTTGTGTGATGGATCCTTTCGCCGACGAAAATACCATGAATGTGCGCTGCGATATCCTTGAGCCATCCACCATGCAGGGTTATGAGCGTGACCCCCGCTCTGTTGCCAAACGCGCAGAAGCCTATCTTGCTTCAACGGGTATTGCGGATTCCGCTTTCTTCGGTCCAGAGCCTGAGTTTTTCGTTCTCGACGATGTTCGCTGGAGCGTCGATATGAGCGGTGCGATGGTCAAGATCGATTCCGAAGAGGCGGAGTGGAACTCGGAGCGGGTCTACGAAGACGGTAACATCGGTCATCGTCCCGGAGTCAAAGGTGGTTATTTTCCAGTGCCTCCGGTTGATTCTCTGCACGATCTGCGTGGTGCCATGTGCCTTGCGATGGAGGAGATGGGCGTACCGGTCGAGGTTCACCATCACGAGGTTGCAACCGCTGGTCAGTGTGAAATCGGCACCCGCTTCAGTACTCTGGTAGAGCGTGCCGACTGGGTTCAGATCCAGAAATACTGCACCTGGAATGTCGCTCATGCCTATGGCAAAACCGCCACCTTCATGCCCAAGCCGATCGTTGGTGACAACGGTTCAGGTATGCATGTGCATCAATCCCTGGCCAAGGGCGGTGAGAATGTATTCGCCGGTGATCAGTATGGTGGTCTGTCTGAAACCGCACTCTATTATATTGGCGGTATCATCAAACATGCGCGTGCACTGAACGCCTTCACCAACGCTTCCACCAACTCCTACAAGCGTCTGGTACCGGGCTTCGAAGCCCCGGTTATGCTCGCCTACTCCGCGCGCAACCGTTCGGCTTCGATTCGTATTCCATGGGTGTCCAGCCCCAAGGCGCGTCGTGTCGAAGTTCGCTTCCCTGATCCGACGGCCAATCCCTATCTCGCCTTCTCCGCCATGATGATGGCGGGCCTTGACGGTATTCAGAACAAAATCCATCCGGGCGATGCCATGGACAAGGATCTTTATGATCTGCCGGCTGAAGAGGCGGCCAGCATCCCGACCGTTTGTCACAGTCTGGATATGGCTTTGGAGGCACTGGATGCGGATCGGGACTTCCTCACCGCCGGTGGTGTCTTCACAGACGATCTGATCGATGGTTATATCGAGCTGAAGATGGAAGATGTCACCACCATGCGGATGACCACCCATCCGGTTGAGTTCGATCTCTACTACAGCCTCTGATCAAGACGTCTGACTGGAACTCTTCAGTCAGCGGATTAAAAACACCTTCCAAATAATTGGGAGGTGTTTTTATTTGCGAACTTCGTCGCTTGTTAGTTATCTTCGGAGTGACTATGCTTGGCACATGCGTATTCTGATCCTGCTTCTGCTGCCGTTCATTGTTCTGCCACTCCATGCCAGGGATGTCTATAAATGGATTACCCCGGAAGGTGAGGTTGTCTATTCTGAAAACTATCAACCGGGTGCCGATACGATCCGGGTACAGGATAAGAAACGCAGTACCAGCTTGAAAGTCGATGAACTCGACAAGGAAGCGGATGCCGCTGCTTCTGGAGACTATCTGCAGTTCGATATCGTACAGCCATCCAATGATGAGACGATTCGCAGCGACGAGAATTCTGTCTCTGTCGGTCTCTCCATCTCACCGCCTCTCTTCGACGGCCATGCCATCCATCTCTATGTGGATGGTAAGAAACTCGATTCGGAGATCAAAACCACGCAACTGGTTCTGCAGCAACTGAGTCGCGGTACCCATACCATCAAGGCTGAAATCGTCGACGCCGAGGGTGAGCTGGTGAAACAGAGCGGCTCAACCACCTTCCATCTGCGCCAGGCCGCCGTCAATTGATAGTGGCTACTGCGACGCTCTGAATCTCTGAATTTCTCCCCCGACAAGGTCGAAAACGACCGATTTTTTGCCCGTTAAGTATTCTATCCGAAATGATCCATGCACTATAATGGTGCGTATTGGTTTGTGTTTTTCTTAATCTGTCTCGACGACCAGGTCGCCGCAAGTCGGATTCACTGGCTGCAGTTCCGTAAAAACCCCTGTTGCCCTGGAATCTTCCATGATTTGCCTGGACCAACAGCAGCTCAGTGCGGATTTGGTCGTTGTTGCATTCATTGGTGTAGTTTTTGCTAGTTGAATAGCCATGAACCCTCAACCCTTTAAACCCTCCATGGAACGACGCGTACTCGACAACCTGAGTACCGCCATTCTGCTGTTCGATCGTGACTTCAATCTGCTGTTCATCAATTCAGCTGCGGAAATGCTGTTTGGTGTGAGTGCGCGAAAGATGGTTGGTAACCATGCGGCTGAGTTGCTCTACTGCTCCAG
>JAHRHW010000346.1 GCA_019100305.1 Candidatus Thiodiazotropha taylori
AAGTTACAACGAGTCCCAGTTGACGGAATGGGATTTTTTACGTGAAGTGGTGAAGCGCTCCGACTGTCTCCTGCTACTCGATATCAACAACATATACGTCAGTGCCTACAATCACCATTTTGACCCCGTTGAATACTTAAGTGCAATGCCCAGTGAGCGCATCTACCAGATTCACCTGGCTGGACACACACAAGAGAAGGGCCTGATCATCGATACCCATGACCATCCGATTGTCGATCCTGTTTATGAGTTGTATGCCGAGGCGGTTAAACGCTTTGGTCGTGTCAGCACGATGATCGAGCGGGATGACAATATACCGCCGCTGGTGGATCTGCTGTCCGAGCTCGACCGGGTTCGTCAGATTGGAAATACTTTTTATAACGATCAGGTGGCCTAAGGGGTGACAATGATGCACCTAAGTGAATTGCAGTCGCGTTTTCAGAGTTTCATTCTATGCCCTGAAAATGGTGAGGAGATCTCCTGGGTAGGTGGGACAGAGCAGGTACCATCGCGCTTCCGGCTCTCTGTCTATGCCAATGCCTATGTCTTACGTTTGAAAGAGGTTTTGGAGACTGACTATCCTGCGGTGAATAGGGCGATCGGTGATGATCGTTTTGGACTGCTTGCAGAAAGATATATCCGGCAACACCCGTCGCGTTTCTTTTCTCTGCGGGATTTCGGCGCGCGGTTCGCCGCTTACCTCGGTGAACAGATTGACATCGAAGCATCGCTCCGAGATCTGGCATGGCTGCCTGAGTTGGCGCAGTTTGAGTGGACCTTGGGGCTGGCATTCGACTCAGCCGATGCCACGCTGCTGGATGAGCAGGATATGGCATCCATACCGGCCGATGCCTGGCCGGCACTTCAGTTTGAGTTTTGTCCCAGTGTCCACCGGATCGATCTTGAGTGGAATATTCCAGTTATGTGGAAATCGCTCACTGCCGATCCGCCGGAAACTGTCGAGGCGTTACGAACCCCTGGCAGCTGGCTGGTGTGGCGGCAAAATCTGGTGACGCGTTTTCGCTCGCTTGATGAGGATGAGCGGTTGATCTTTGATCTGCTCTACCGCCAAGGTAGCTTCAATGACGGATGTGAAATACTGGCATCACAGATTGGCCATGAGGGCGCATCGATGCGGGCGGCCAGTCTGCTTAAGGGGTGGATCGGTCAGGGACTCATCGCGGATGCTGTCCGCACATCCTGATAAAGTCAACGCGTGATAAAATCGACGACCCATCCCGGTTCCCGGCAGCCATAGAACTTCTCTCTTTATGCCTTGAGTGTCACTATTTTGGCTTTCAGGGGAGTTTAATTCCTGTTTTTCGTCTCTGGTACCGAGTACGACACAATTAAACACTCGATTAAAAAAAATCCCCTACCTGCCGATATATTCAGCACTAAACAAATATTTGACCTATTTCTGAGTTGATCCAAACGGATTGGGATGCTCTATGATTCAATCGCTTCCTCTTGTTCACAGTGATAAAGCCAGGCTGAGGGTCCAGCTCTGGCTGGTCTTCTTCGGCTGGACATTGATGGTCCTGCTGCTGTTTCTCTGGTCGTTGAGCAACGAGGATGCAGAGATTCTGGAACTGGCACGCCAGGAAGCGATCGACAACTTCAACAAGGATCAGGCTTTTCGGGTCTGGGCAACCACTCATGGGGGTGTCTACGTACCCGTAACCGAGCGTACCCAGCCGAGCCCTCACCTGAAACACATCCCTGAACGGGACCTGGTAACGCCTTCCGGTCGCCAGCTGACCTTGATGAATCCTGCCTTCATGCTGCGTCAGATGATGAACGATTACGCTGATCTGTACGGTGTCAGAGGGAGAATCACCAGCACCAAACCGCTCAATCCGGACAACGCACCGGACGAATGGGAAAGGGCCGCTTTGAAGTCTTTCGAGCGAGGTGCGAAAGAGCAGTTCGAACTTACCGATATTGATGGCGAGCCATACCTGCGCCTGATACGTCCCATGCAAACCCAGGCAGGATGCCTCAAGTGCCATCATAACCAGGGCTACCAGGTGGGGGATATCCGGGGTGGTGTGGGAATATCGGTGCCGATGAGGGACTACTTCGCCACGGCTGCCGTGCAAAAGCGGGAGATCTCAATGGGTCTGGGGTTGATCTGGCTGGCGGGTCTCAGTGCCATCGGCTTCTATTCCAAGCGCAGCTACCAAAGGCTCGAGGAGCGCAAGGATTATGAGGACCAGATCTGGCAGCAGGCCAACTTTGATTCACTGACGGGTCTTTCGAACCGCAATCTCTTCCTCGACCGGTTGGACCATGCGCTGGCCTATGCGCAGCGGCAACAGACCATGGTCGCCCTGCTGTTTATCGATCTGGATCGTTTCAAGTATGTCAACGATGCCTTGGGGCATGCCACTGGCGATCAACTGCTGCAGGAGGCAGCACGCAGGCTGCGGTTGTGTGTCAGAGAGATGGATACGGTATCCCGGCTGGGGGGGGACGAGTTTACTGTCATTCTGCCTGCCATCAGCGATGGGCAATCGGTTGCCAGAGTGGCTGCCTCGATACTTAATGAATTGTCACGACCATTCGACCTGGCGTCCCAGGAGACCCATGTCTCTGCCAGTATCGGTATCACGATCTATCCACAGGATGGCAGTGATTCGGGTATGTTGCTGCAGAATGCAGACACTGCCATGTACCAGGCAAAGGAGGATGGACGCAATACCTACCGCTTCTTCACCTGGGAGATGAATCGTGAGGCGGAGGGCCGGATCTCAATGGGGGCAGCCCTGCGTAACGCAATTCGTGATGAGGAGTTTCTGCTGCACTACCAGCCTATTGTGGATATTGCTGATGGCCAGATTGTGGGTACCGAGGCTTTGATACGGTGGGAGTCACCTGAACGTGGGCGTGTCAGACCGGATGAGTTTATTCCGGTAGCGGAGGAGAGTGGGCTGATCGTGCCGATAGGGGATTGGGTACTGCAGCAATCCGCTTTGGATCTCAAGCTGTGGGACCAGATGGGGCTGAAGATGGAACTGCTCTCGGTGAACGTCTCCACGGTGCAGTTCCAGTACGAGGGGTTTCTGGAAAAAATGGCTGATCTTCTGAATGCCAATCAGCACCTCTCTTCCAGGCTCTTCCTTGAGATTACCGAGAGCGTCTTTCTGAACGAACATCGGGAGCCGGGTGTTCGTTTGGGTGAATTGCGTAAACAGGGTATCAGAATATCCATTGACGACTTCGGCACCGGCTACTCATCGTTAAGTTATCTCAAACGCTTTCCGGTGGACAAGATCAAGATCGATCGATCCTTTGTCAGGGATGTGACCACCGATCCTGAAGACGCTGCTCTGTGTGAAGCGATTATCGCCATGGCCCATCACCTGGGACTCAAGGTGGTGGCTGAGGGTGTGGAGACCGCTGCGCAATGGCAATTCCTGCGCAACAGCGGCTGTGACTATGCCCAGGGTTACTACTTCAGCCAACCGATGACGGTGAGTGATTTCACTGACCATCTGGATCGACACCGAAACATGATGAGGACAGGCTGACTTGTCTGCCTAATGACTTTCAGGTGATCAAGAGGAAATCCGGAATCGAGCCCGTCGGAGGGTAATCCGGCAAGCGCCTGACGGCAGACGATCCACTAACGTTTAATCTTCCCGCACTCCACGACTATAATAGGCCGTTTTTGCCGGGTCTGCGCCTGGCCGCGTTCGAATAGCAAAAGGTTGATTCTATGATTATCAAACCCAGAGTCCGTGGCTTCATTTGTACCAATGCCCACCCAGCCGGCTGTGCAGCCAACGTCCAGGAACAGATCGATTACATCAGAGGTTGCGCCATTCCGGCTGGCCGGGGTCCTGAAAATGTATTGGTTATCGGTGCCTCAACCGGCTATGGCCTGGCCTCCCGCATTACCGCAGCATTTGGGTATGGCGCCAATACGTTGGGGGTGTTCTATGAAAAACCCGGCACTGAAAAGCGTACTGGCACGGCAGGTTTTTATAATGCAGTAGCCTTTGAGGAGAAGGCTAAGGCCGAGGGTCTATACGCCAAAAGCTTCAATGGCGATGCTTTCTCTGATGAGATGAAAGAGCGGGTGGTCGAGACCATCAAAGCCGAGATGGGGAAAATCGACCTGGTGGTCTACAGTTTGGCCTCGCCCAAGCGAACCGATCCCAGGACCGGTCTACTGCATAGCTCGGTACTCAAGACAATTGGTAAATCCTATACGGCAAAAAATCTGAATACCGATACTTTCGAAGTGGGTGAGGTCACCATTGATCCGGCCACTGATGAGGAGATCGAGGCGACCGTCAAAGTGATGGGTGGCGAGGATTGGGCGATCTGGCTGCAGGTACTGTCAGACGCGGGTCTGCTGGCCGAAGGCGCGCAAACCACCGCATATACCTATTTAGGCGACAAGATCACCTGGCCGATCTACGGCCATGCCACGATCGGCCGGGCAAAAGAGGACCTGGATCGCACCGCCGACGAACTCAACAAGCGGTTGGCTCCCATCCGGGGTCAAGCTCGGGTGGCGGTGCTGAAGGCTTTGGTGACTCAGGCAAGCTCCGCCATACCGGTGATGCCTCTCTACATGTCTATCCTGTTCAAGTTGATGAAGGCGGAGGGTACTCATGAAGGCTGTATTGAGCAGACTCAGCGCTTGTTCACCGAGGGCCTCTATACCGATACCCCGCGTGTGGATGATGCCAACCGTTTGCGCATGGATGAAAAAGAGCTGCACCCGCAACTGCAAGCCGAGGTAGAGGCTGTCTGGTCACAGGTGACTACTGACAACGTTAAAGAGATGACCGACATTGCCGGCTACAATGCCGACTTTCTCAAGCTCTTCGGCTTTGGTGTTTCAACGGTAGACTA
>JAHRHW010000347.1 GCA_019100305.1 Candidatus Thiodiazotropha taylori
TTGTAACGCTTGATCAGGGTTTTCAGGGTTCTTTCTCGGGCATCCTCATCCTGGCTTCTACCGATAATGTCGTAGATCAAGCCCTCTCGGAGGGCTTCCGATGAGACCTCCATGTGATCGATACCGATATGCTCGAAGACGGCGGATAACACGGCCACACCGCCGGCAAAAACCGGTTTTCGCTCCTCAGACAATCCTTTCAGGGAGAGAGCTTCCACCGAGCCTACTTCGATTAGATGATCGGTGAGCTTCTGCAGGGATTTGCGGGTGATGCCGGATTCACTCCAGCCTTGCCCAATGACCACGTTGCGGATCGATTTGATACTCCCCGAGCTACCGATGGCGCGATTCCAGTCGCCATCCCGAAACTCGTTTCTGACCGGTCGTATCTCAATCGCACAGGCCAGCATCACAGCAGCCATCGACTGATTGGTGATCTTACCGTCAGGGAAGAAGCGCCGGCTCATGCTGACACAACCCATGTGCAGACTCTCCCGCTCCAACGGCTGATAGCCTTGACCGATGATAAGTTCGGTACTGCCACCGCCGATATCCACCACCAGGCGCTTGTCGTTATCGGCTGCCAGACCATGAGCCACACCGAGATAGACCAATCTGGCCTCTTCACGACCGGCGATGATCTCGATCGGATGGTGCAGGGCCTTTTCGGCGAGGCTATGGAAATTATCGGCCGGGTGGATTTGACGCATGGTGTTGGTGCCCACTACCCGGACATTCTCAGGGGGGAGCGGTCGTAACCGCTGGGAAAAGCGGTTAAGACAGCTGAGTGCCCGCTCAGCAACTACAGGATCTAGACGTTTGTCTGCGGTCAGGCCTTCGCCTAATCTGACCATCTCTTTCATTTTGTCGATGATCTGCAGATGCCCGTCATTCACCCGGGCTACAATCAGGTGAAAACTGTTAGAACCCAGGTCTATGGCGGCGATGGCTTCCTCCAGGTCCGCCTCTGGAAGCTGTTGCATCATACTATTTTTAACTCGCTGTAATACAAACCGGAGCATCATATCAAGAAAATGCAGCCTTCAATAACCCAAATAGGATTGGTCACTTACAACCAGACTCGGGATCGATGCCTGGCAGGAGTTGTCGGATAACAGACAAACCTTCTGAAAAGCGTGCCTTTAATGCACTTTTGTGGATGTGTTTAGGTTTGCGGTTAGTTCAGCCTATGAGTGACAATGGGCAATAACACGACATACTTAGTCGCCAGGTTAATAGTGGCCAATCGGTCTCAGCGGAGTGGGTGATGAATTTTTGCAGTCAATGCGGTGCGAAGGTTGAGGTTAAGGTTCCTGATGGGGATAACCGACCGAGGCATGTCTGTGACTCATGCAGCACTATTCACTATCAAAACCCAAAAGTCGTCGTCGGTTGCATTCCGGTCTGGGAAGATCAAATCCTGTTATGTCGTCGGGCGATTGAGCCCAGGTATGGTCTATGGACCCTGCCGGCAGGGTTTATGGAAAATGGTGAGACCAGTCAGCAGGGTGCCGCCAGGGAGACCCTGGAAGAGGCAACCGCAAGGGTAGATGTGGAAGGGCTCTATGGTTTGTACAATCTGCCGCATATCAATCAGGTCTATTTGATCTTCCGTAGCCGTCTGCTCGATCTGGATTTTGCCGCTGGCAGTGAGAGCCTGGATGTCGCGTTATTCAAAGAATCAGAGATTCCCTGGCAGGAGATGGCCTTTCCGGTGATTCGGGAGTCATTGAAAATCTTTTTCCAAGATCGGCAGAAGGGAACATTTCCGCTGCGTGGCGGTACCATCATACGCAGCCAACAGAATCCACGGGGTTATCAGATGATCATGGATCAAGCCGATTCTCCCAGCCAAACAGATTGAGATTGTTTAGGGCGGATAGTGGAAGCCTTCGTTGAAGGCCTCCACATCAGGGGTAAGTTACAGACCGTTGCCGCCGAAACTGGGCACCAGACGGACGTTGTTGGCGACCAGACCATCATCCTTGTCGCTCTCTTCGATATAGAATTCCAGAATCGAGTCACGATTCATCATCACCTCATCCGTCACCTCATCGGCCAACTCATTGGCATGACAGAAGACACTTTCGTATGGGGAGTCCTCTAAACGGGGATCGATGATCCAGAGGTTTGGATCGATTCGTTTGATGAAACGCAGAAAACCATAACCTTTTTCCGGGAACCATTTGGAGCAGACTCCGCGGACGCAGGAGCCGGGAGCGCCCCACTCATTTCTCGGCTCATAGGAGATCGGCAGTAGATCCGGAATCAGGAAGCCGGAATAGTAGTCGTCCACCAGGCGTCGCAACTCCTGGGACACGTTGCGGAAGCCAAGCAGTTCCACCCGGCAACCCCGGTCCTGCAGTGCCGTTACGACCTGCAGAAAGTCACCATCGCCGGTTACCATTAGCAGCAGGTCGAGTTTATCCGCCTGGAGCATTGCATCGACGGCCATATCCAGGTCGGCATTGGCCTTGGTGGTTACATTGCCTTCATCATCCGTATAGCGGCGGACATTCTTGACAATGACTTTCCAACCGTATTCCCTCACCATCTGCTGGTATGTCAATGCGCGCCTTTTGTACTCTGGGTCCTCTTT
This sequence comes from Candidatus Thiodiazotropha taylori, assembly GCA_019100305.1. Classification (GTDB taxonomy): domain Bacteria; phylum Pseudomonadota; class Gammaproteobacteria; order Chromatiales; family Chromatiaceae; genus Thiodiazotropha. Next base: position 2,600 of record JAHRHW010000347.1, read on the forward strand.
CGCGCGCTCCTGATCAAATGCGATATAGGTATTGAGTCTTACCAGAGAGCCTCCATAACGACCGGCAAACATTCTTAGGATGTCATAACGGAGCTGGTAGCCGCCGTTGTAACGTACATTTTCGGCATCAACAAAAACGCCAACTTTAAGTATTTGCTGCAATGTGATTTACCCGAAAGATAATTGATTTGAGGGAGATGGAATTTAATAAATCAGTGAATTGATGTTATTAAATAAATATCGAACAATAATGCTTTTCTCTACAGGCAACTTGAACCTAAGGTCTGTAGATAAGTGAACATAAAAAGTTGTCATTATGAATTCAATCAAACAGGGATTGCATATAGAGATCCCTGTTTTTTAGCTGCAGCTCAAGCTAACAAATCACTATTTGCATGAGCTGTTATTGGTTCAGCGCATTCTTATGGCCCTGAATGCACCCTTTATTGACTTTAATCTGAATCTGTCGTTTAAGCATGGGTCCCAACGGACCTCTATCTGTCATGGTATTGCAAAATATCTTCAACATCCAGATCATTCTACATTGAATTAAGAAAAAAATTTTAATACCAGTATCGGGGTAATATTTGTCTAAGTTTTTTTGGACAAAATTAATAACTGCACATTATCTGCTGTATTTTTTTTACAGGGGCTAATGTCAGTTCGCCTGAAGTCATGTCAGCTTGAGTTGACCAGTTTCAGGCGATTTGCGATCCGCTAACAATCTGATTTTAAAAGGCAGGCATACTTTGAATGAAAAGGGCTGGTTTCACTGCCGATATAAACAATATCAGAAATATTAAATTGGAAGTGATTCAGATACACCTGATATCAATGGCAATAAAATCTGATCGATATGTCCCAAAAAATGACTCGGATGATTTAAGAGTCGATTTTAACCCTATTAAATATCAGTGGGAATGTTCTTCCTGAATTATTGTGACAAACCAGACAATCTTTGAATGGCCGGTTCCCATAGGTGTGACTGAGAAATGAGCATCATGAGACGCGCTGTTTCGCAACAAGCGTAATACTCCTATGGAACGCACTTCAGTCGTCTGATTTGAAGCTTATGCAGTTGATTTTTTAGCATACTAATCTTGAACTCCTGGATATGACCTAATATGGTTAAGTGAATTGGCGTCCTGCGGACGCTGATTTCTGTAGGACCTAAGCATAATAAAAACGCATACAGGAACCGATTGCGATGTTAACTGATTTTCCCGCCCATCAAGGTTTGAAGGCGAGTGAGCTGTTTTTACAGGCCGATCGCCTGGAACCCTGCCTGTTAGTGATCTTTGGCGCAGCGGGTGACCTCACCCGGCGCAAACTGATTCCGGCTCTCTATAATCTGGTGCGGGAAAAGGCACTGGATGAGCGATTCGCCGTGATTGGCTACAGTCGCTCAGCAAAAAGTGACGATGATTACCGGCAATTGCTGTTTCAGGCTGTCCAGCAGTACTCCCGATCTCAGCCGATCGATGAGGGGGTATGGCATGAGTTCAGTCAACGGATCGCCTATGTGGAAGGGGATTTTGAAGATCCGGATGGTTACCACAGGTTGCGTGACGCTCTGGAGAAATATGAACAGCAGATCGGTAGTGAAGGTAACCGGCTGTTCTACTTTGCCACCCCCCCTTCGGCTGCCACAATCATTCTTCATCGGCTGGATGAGGCGGGGCTGCTGGGTAAGCAGGGTGACCGTGTTCCATGGACCCGGGTGATCATGGAGAAGCCTTATGGTCGGGATCTCGAATCGGCAATCGAACTGAATCGTGTGGTGGGTGAAGTTCTGCAAGAGGACCAAGTCTACCGGATCGACCACTATCTGGGTAAAGAGACGGTTCAGAATATTCTGGTTGCACGCTTGGGTAATACCATTTTCGAACCTCTCTGGAACCGAAAGTATATCGATCATATTCAAATCACGGCGGCAGAATCGATCGGTGTCGAGGGGCGTGGCCGGTTTTATGACAATACCGGGGTATTGCGTGACATGGTGCAAAGCCATCTGCTGCAGGTACTCTCCCTGTGCGCCATGGAGCCACCGGTCTCATTCATGGCGGATGATATTCGGGACAAGCGTGTTGAGGTGTTGCGTGGCCTGCGGAGTCTGCAGAATCGTGAGGTTTTCGAGCATGTGGTGTTTGGGCAGTACCGGGGTTATCGGGACGAGGAGAATGTCGACCCCAAATCACGTACGCCCACCTATGCGGCGATCAAGTGTTATATCGATAACTGGCGCTGGCAGGGGGTGCCCTTCTTTC
>JAHRHW010000348.1 GCA_019100305.1 Candidatus Thiodiazotropha taylori
CCTGATCGAGGCGGGGGTCAAACGAGTGGTGGCCGCCATGACCGACCCCAACCCCAAGGTGGCCGGCAAAGGATTCGAACAGCTGGAACAGGCCGGAATCGAGGTCGTCAGCGGCGTACTCGAAGCCCAGGCCGCTGCCCTCAATCCCGGTTTCATCAAGCGCATGCGCCAGGGGCTGCCCTATGTGCGCTGCAAGATGGGCATGAGCCTGGATGGCCGAACCGCCATGGCGAATGGGGAGAGCCAGTGGATCACCTCCGCCGAGTCGCGGATCGATGTACACAAACTGCGAGCCGCCAGCAACGCCATCCTCACCGGCGTCGGCACCCTGCTCGCGGATGACCCCTCGATGAATGTGCGCATCTCCCACAGCGAACTGGGCATCGCTGAGGATCTGCAGATCCCAGGCCCGGTGCGGGTGGTGCTCGACCCAAAACTGCAAACCCCAGCCAGTGCCAAAATGCTCAGTCTGCCGGGCCCTACCCTGGTGGTCTGCAGCGATGACAACCCAACCCATGGCATCACCCTGGAAGCAGCGGGCGCCCAGGTGGTCACTGTACCGGCTACGGAGCAGGGGCTGGACCTGCACGAAGTGCTCCATTTTCTGGCCGATCAGGAGATCAACGAAATTTTGCTGGAGTCGGGGGCAACCCTCGCTGGCGCCATGCTCGAACAGGGGCTGGTCGACGAACTGATTCTCTACCAGGCCCCCCACCTGATGGGCGACTCGGCGCGTGGACTCTTCAAACTGCCCGGTATTCAGCAGATGTCCCAGCGGCTGTCACTCAACATCACCGATGTGCGACAGATCGGCCCGGATATCCGCATCACCGCCACCCCCCAGATCAACGAGGATAAACCTAGATTCCGCAGTTGACCGCTAAAATCTGACGTAAGGTAATGATTTGCTATATTTATTTATGAATTGCATCATCACCCATCAGGTGAAGCCACTCACGCTACATGGATTTGTGAAAAATCTACGTTCAACTACGGATTCTAGAATTTAAGATGTTTACCGGAATCATCCAGGCCATCGGCCATGTGCAATCACTGGAGAGCCGGGGAGGCGATCTGCGTCTTACCATCGACAGCGGTAAGCTCGAACTCGACGATGTGGCGCTGGGTGACAGTATCGCCACCAACGGCATCTGCCTGACCGTTATCGAACTCACCGGGCAGGGTTTCAAAGCCGATGTCTCCCGGGAGACGATCAATCTGACCACCCTGCACAAGCTCAAAGCGGGCAGCCCGGTCAATCTGGAAAAAGCCCTGACTCTCAACACACGGCTTGGCGGCCATCTGGTCAGTGGTCATGTGGATGGGGTAGGGGAGATTGTGTCGCGTAGTGATGATGCCCGTTCAATTCGCTTCAACGTGATCGCGCCCAATGAGTTGGCGAAGTATATCGCCCATAAGGGATCGATCTGTGTTGATGGGGTGAGTCTTACCGTCAATGGTGTTAACGGAGCCCAGTTTGAACTCAATCTGGTGCCTCATACGCTGCAGGAGACCATTATGGATGGTTACCAGGCAGGGACTCAGGTCAACCTTGAGGTCGATCTGATCGCCCGTTATCTGGAGAGGTTGATGATGGGTGAGGAGGCAGCTGAAGTGAATGCTACTGGTGTAACCGAAGCACTGTTGATGGAGCGGGGGTTTATTAAGGGCCGATAGTAAAGCTGGCTTAGCAATCTTCACAACCAGTCATTCCCACTCAACAATCAACACCCTTCGTGCAGGCGGATACAGGCTGCCGGATTTATCCGCAAACAACTCCCAACCTACACAGAAACAAAAAAATCTCTCCCAACATCTCCTGATTGACAGGTGACCATACTAGTTGTACACATGAAAAGAACGATTCGAGAAAAGCGCCAATAAACAAAAGAATTACGCGATTTGTCTCAATCAGTGTTTAGTATTATATTTGGACACACACTCAAGAAATTTCTCAACTGATTGAGTGAAAAAGGAAATAATCCAACAGACAGGGAGGTTGCTCTAGAGAACCCTCAACCTCCCAAAGATAGATATAAGGCCAACCAGCCCGAACGTTGCGTTGCATGTGTCCTGTAATTCCGCGAATGTGGCAGGAAATTAGGCAGCTTGCCCGCATAATTGTGTGATCAGGCGGATTAAATGGCAAGTTACCTTAGAATGCTCGTGAGTAGTACTAAAGGCGTCATAACACGTTATATGAGCCGTCCACATAATACATTTTATGAGCCGTCCACATAATCAACTGTTAGAGCTACATAAATGAATATCGAGACAATAAAATCTCTCAATATTTTTAGAATTTATATGTTGTTTGCCGTACTGGGTATTATAAATTTCGCTATTTCCATTATATTTGCGTCACCTGAAATGCAATCCCTTTTTAGTATCTTTGCCATTGCAACTGCTGCATTTCTTATACTGGCTTGGTTTGCCCAAACTGGCGCTAAATGGGCAATGATTACTTTCGGTATCTATTGTGTTTACCGGTTAGGCGATTATTTTTGGGGCTATCTCTATCTAGAAGCCCTGCCTCAATCCCTACTTGGTTGGGTGCAAGCAATATTTGTTGTGCTCTGCTGGACGTTTCTGCTCTGGTTAATCGTGGTAAAAGGCTCTAACAAGCAGCGCAACTCGGACTCCGGCGCTAACGCGCCTACGCCGGTTCGCTGAGCGTTAGGCGAAAATAAAGTATGGTCCATCTCAAGATCATAATTGGTATCTTACTCGGAACACTCATAGGTCTATATTTACCGCAGTTTATTCCTTCGCCTCAAAATACGGGTGTTGAGATAACGCATCCCGCCACTGTAATGATATTTATGCTTATAGGTTTTGGGTTAGGTATGGCTGCGGGATACGCAACTTGCTATATCAATAAAAGCAATGAAGATTTAATGAGGTTCTTAGATAAATATGCAAATTTATGGGTTCTAACAGTGGTTGCAGTAATCACAGCATTTATTAAAGTTAATATGGAGTATGAAGGTTTTATACCAGTATCTGGTCCTGTAATTCAAAAGTACCAGCTCCTTTTAGCTTTGGGTGCCATAGGGTTAAGCGTAATTATATGTTTTATTCAAAAACGTGGTGTCAGCAAGCAGTAATATAAATGAAATTCTGTTTCAAGCGCCTAACCAGTACTTTAACTACACGCCTATCGGCGTCGGACGCTCCTTCGTCGCGCCGGTTAAGTAAGCGTTATAGCTCTATGAAAATACTATCTGTAATTCTACTAGCAATGCTATTTTTAACTAGCTGTGACAACTCAGGCAGCAAAAATAGCTCTAAGTACATTTCTGCTACCGCGTGCGCAAAAAGTTTAAGTAATGGAGAAGTAGTTGATTGTACTCCAACTGAATCAATGCAAAATAAACATACTAGCTTTCTCCATCTAAAAATGAAAATTGATGAAGAAAACCCAGGTCCAAAGGGACCAGATATTCTCCATCTTGAAAACACGCAATTATTTAGCGTTAAGGAAGTCAGAAATAACGGAACCTTATTATTAGAGAATGGTATCAAGCTGAAGCTAGCTGGCCTTGAGTGTAGGAATGAAGAAACCGTTAAATATTTACGCGCTGTATTTCTAAATGCAGACGCTTCTAAATTGGCATATTCGTTAACTGGCTACGCCGATGGTCAGTATAAATATGCGTATGTATGGCAAATTGGTTCTTTAGATGAACCGGATTTTGGTCCAACATTAAGTTCATCAAATGAAACTGTTATTACAAGCGGCTGGTGTAAACCCATAAAACAAGAAAAACACTTATATCATTCACGTTATAAGAGGTTTGAAGAAATTGCAAATGAGCTATAACAAGTCGTTCGTGCGGGACCGTCGCTTCGCTCCGGCCCCACAACTCGAACGTTAGGTGTAAATAATGTCAGACGATAACTCAACTTCACTAGTTAATCTCGGCGAGCTTTCTAAGCCCGCTAATACGTTAATCAAAAAGGTTTCATCTGCAATCGGTGGCGTATTTGAACCGTGGCAAATAAAGCGTGTTGCAAAAGCGGAAGCTGAGGCAAGTTTGATTAAAGCGGAGTCAGAGATAAAAATTACTGACTTACATCGCAGAGCAATGCACCGTTTTGTCGAAGAAGAAGCTAATCGTCAAGAGAACATGGAGGAAATTACCAAAAAGTCTATTCCTCATCTTGACGAGACATCTAATCCTGAAAATATGGAAGACGATTGGCTCACAAATTTCTTCGATAAGTCGCGGATCGTTTCCGATGAAGAAATGCAAACTATATGGGCTAATGTTCTTGCTGGCGAGGCAAATACACCAGGCTCATTTTCTAGGCGTACTGTGAACCTGCTGAGCGATCTTGATAAAAGAGATGCAGAGCTATTCCAAACCTTATGCAAATTCGGGTGGAGTATTGGAAACTTCACTCCATTAGTCTTTGATAGCCAAGCACCGATTTACAACGACCTAGGGATTAATTTCAACACCTTGTCTCATTTAGACAGTTTAGGGCTAATTCAATTTAATTCACTTTCAGGGTTTAATCGACAAGGGTTGCCGGAAAAATTCACGTTAGCTTATTGTGGTCGTCCCTTAGCACTAGAAATGAAAAATGGGCAAAACCAGCTAGCCATCGGGCAAGTACTGCTCTCCCAAGCAGGGCAAGAGCTAGCACAGGTAGTACGAGTTCCCGGAGTTGGTGAGTTCTATGACTACGTAAAAGACCAGTGGAAAGCGCATATTCCTAGTGAAGAAAACACCTAACAATCACATTAAATTCGCTCCCTACGGTCGCCGGACCTCGCTATCGCTCGGCCGTTTATCTGGGCGTTGAGGCTGTAGAAAAACCCCAATTTTAATATCAGGAATGGTAGAATAGAGAT
>JAHRHW010000349.1 GCA_019100305.1 Candidatus Thiodiazotropha taylori
TCTGGGTCAGTGCCTTCATCTGTTTTTTCAGATTCCAGATCCGGGTCGGGTGTTGCGTAACGGTTCGCCAGATCAGGATCCCCTCCATCAGTTGGGCAATCTCCTTTTGTACCTGGAACTGGTCCGGAGAGGCGGATTGGCTGATCAGAGTGTCGATACGCTGCAAACGTTCAATTAACTTCTTCTCGTCACCGGTGGCCAGAATAAAGGCCGGTTCTTCTTCCGACACGGCTCGGTTGTAGTGCGCGTCCAGCTCCGCGTGCTGTGCCTGCAGCTGCTTCAGCTTGTCGCCCCTGAGGAAGGCTTCCACCCGGGGAAGCTGTTCTTTGTAGGTCTGCTGCTGATTGTCGAGCATGGTGAGATAGGCGGTGATCTTGGTCTGCCACTCCTGCAGGTTTTTCTCCAGTTCCAGCAAATCCCGATAGTCCTGAAATCTTTCCTGAAAACGATTGCCCGTCAGCAAAAAGGGCAGCAGGGTATGCAGTTGCTGCTTATCTTGCTGGTTTTCCACCATCAGGCTGTCGGGGAAACCGCCCTGATTGATCTGTTGAATGATCTGATCTACCGAGCCGAGCGTCTGATCGTAGGTTGAGATGGCGTTCTGGTAGGCGTCCAGGGATTGCTGTTCAGCTTTCAGTTGGGCCAACACATAGGGTATCGCCAATTTGGCTTCCAGAACCGCAGGATCACTCGGATTCCGCTCGGCGAGCAGTTGCCAGGGAGCGAGTGCCTGTTGCTCCTTGCCCTGTTGCAACGATGCCCAGCCAAGCCCAAGCAGGGCCTGGTTGCTTGAGGCCCCTTTTAGACGTACTTTTTGCAGGGAGTCCTTGGCGGGTTGCGGCTGTTCCGCCTCCAACAACAGATATCCTCGGGTGAGATTCGCCCGGTCACGTATCGCCTTGATCTCTTCGTTATCCTGATCGCTATGGCCATCACCGATGGTTTTGAAGATCTCCAAAGCAGCCGTCGATTGATCACTCTGCAGCAGTGCCAATGCCCGGTTGAAATCACCATACAGGGACCACTCACTCTCACCGGAGATTTCCGTCAGTGATTCAACCGCATCGGTTGGCTTGTTCCGTTTCAGTGCGATCAGCCCTTCAAGGTGCTGTTTTTCATCTTTTGCATCGATCGGCTGTTCAGTTCCGATCTGACTCAACGCTTTGGCGGCGGCAGGATCCTCACCCCGGCGAAAACGGGATTTGCCCAGCTGCAGCCAGGCCTTGTTCTCGATTTCGGGGGCGGCGGTTGTCTTCAGAACCCGATTGAACAGATTTTCCGCCGTATCCGGCATGCCATAGGCCAGATAGAGTCCGCCAAGCAGCAGCTCAGGTTCATCCGCATAGTTCTGCATCAGCCCCTGTTTTCTTGCTGAGAGCAGACGCACAATGGCTGGGAAGTAGGCCTCCTGGTAGAGCTGAAAGAGTGCCTCACCATAGTGCAGATCACGCAACTCCTGGGGCTCTCCCGGTTTTATCTCCGCGTTTGCGGTGATCGGGAGGGCCAGGCAGGTCGTAAGGAGCAGACGGGGTATCAGACCGTGTGGCACCTATCTCACTCCCACTCCCGGATCTCGAAATCCGGCTGCTGCAGTGCCGCGCTATCGACGATCTTTAGCTCCAGGTACTTGGGTCCCAGACCTTTCTCGAAACTGACGGTTGCACCTCGCTTGTAATCCCGGCCTTTGGGCCCAACGCCGGTAAAGAAGGCAACCAGTTCATGGGTGCCCGCTTTCAGATTCCCCAGATAGATCCGCTGTACACCACCCCGTTGCAGCGCTTTCAGTTCACGCTCTGTATAGAGATGGTTGGAGAGCTCCTTGTTATCGATCTGCACTTGTACGGAATCGAGTTTAAAGTAGGTACCGATGTCCAGGGAGAGAAATACCGAGACCTGGGTATTCCCCGGAAACAGCAGCTCTTCCTCAAGGATGAAGAGTTCTCGGTTCAACTCGATCACTGCCTTTTTCAAGCTCTCGACCTGTTTGTCCAGGCCCTGGCCAGCCTGGGCAGGATCAGCGGCCCATGTGGGCAGACTGAGGCAGCAGGCGAGGAGAAATAGAGTGCGGAATAAGATCTTCAAGATGTCATTTCCCGGGTCATGAATAAAACTGTGTAATGAAGAAACAAATCTATATGAATTAGTGTGTTGCGTTTGCGATCATAGTCACAGGTTGATCCTGGAAGTTGGTAAAAAATGCCCAAACAGGTAAATCATATGTGATGTCGCAGTTTCTCGCTACGGTTTACTGGTGATTTGGGGCTACCGCTGAAGCTGGCTTATGGCCTGAGCAACCCTACTCGAGCGCCATCACTCAAGTATTAAATGAATTTATTATAAAAACTAGGGTCATAGCTGTTACTTAGATTGTGGTTGTATGTAATATTGAGCAGACAGTCACTACTGAACAAGAACAAACTTCTAGTTGACCGCCTCCATGTTGGTCGACCTAATAAATTTCTTGCTTTGCTTCATGGGTAAAACTAACCGGTTCTGTCGATCCTGGGAAGAGCATTCCCGATTTTTGATCAATATCTGGTCAATCCTGCTGTGTCTGACGCCAGGCGGGGTGGCTCTGGCCAGCCAGCCGGAACCTTTCCATGTGCGCAATATGAATCCCTTTACCCTGCTGCATGGTCTGCCGGTGGCAACCCCCTCTGAAATACTCGACGATCAGCAGAACAGCCTCAGTCTGCAATTGGATGTGGCCAATACCTCGATGGAGACCGTCGAGGAGAGTGAGCAGGTGACCCTGGATGGGGAGACCTACCGGCTGGCCCTGACCTGGCAGCGGGGAATCGGTTCGGGCTGGCAGGTCGGCGTCGAAGTGCCCTATCTGTCCCATCGGGGGGGTGGGTTGGACAGTCTGATTGAAAACTGGCACGACCTGTTTGGCTTTTCCAATTCTGATCGGGATGACTGGCCACAGAACCAGCTGCGCTATCTCTACATCCGGGATGGGGTGACGGAAGTTCAAATCCATCAAGAGGTCAGCGGTATCGGTGACATCCATCTACAGCTCTCACGGGAAGTGGTGCTGGCCGATGATGAGATGAAGGCTTCCATGCATATGGGATTGAAGCTGCCTACCGGGGATGAGGACTCTCTGCTGGGAAGCGGTGCGCCTGACCTGTCGATCTGGCTTACCGGTTCTGACCGCAAGTTGATGGCGGGCTGGTCGTTTGGCGGCTACGGCCATGTCGGTGTACTGCTGATGGGCAAGGCGAAGGTGCTCGAGGAGGAGCAGCGGGAGTTTGTGATGTTCGGTACCCTTGGAATCAATTGGCGGGTTTATGAATGGTTGGACCTGAAGGCCCAGGTTGATGCTCACACACCCTTCTATCACAGTAAATCAGATCAGCTGGGTGGCTCAGCGGTGATGCTGACATTCGGCGGGACCATTCCTTTGGAGGGCGGTGATCATATCGATCTCTCTCTGGGGGAGAACTTGACCACCGATATGGTGCCGGACCTGATTTTCAACATCCGCTATGAAGCCCGGTTCTAAACCGCAATCCCAATAGCTGCAGTCAGTCAGTCTGCAGATCTTTTTTGTTGCTGCTTTTTCTGAGCGCCAGAATGATCAATACAACTCCGGCGGCGATAAAGGGCAGGCTGAGTATCTGTCCTGTACTCAACCAGACATCGGTGGTGTAAGCGGCTTGTTTGGATTTAACAAACTCAACCAAAAACCGGGTGGTGAAGACGCCGATCAGAAACATGCCGAAGATCAATCCATCCTCAATCTTGAGGCGCATGCGTCGGTAGAAGAGCATCAGTAAGACAAAGATCAGCCCATAGCCTATCGCCTCATAGAGCTGTGCCGGGTGTCGCGGAATCTGGTCGACCCGTTCGAAGATGAAGGCCCAGGGAAGATTGGTTGGATTGCCGTAGATTTCCGAATTGAATAGATTTCCCAGCCGAATCAGCATCCCCACCAGTGCCGTCGGTATGGCAAAGCGGTCGAGCAACCAGAGAAAGGTCTCACCGGACTGGCGTTTGTGGATATAGAGGGCGAGGATCACCCCGAGCCCGCCGCCGTGACTGGCCAACCCCCCCTCCCAAAAGGCGGGTATCTTCCACGGATTAGCCAGAAAATAGGCTGGATCATAGAACAGGCAGTGGCCCAGCCGGGCACCGGCAATTGTCGCAATCACCAGATAGATGGAGAGGCGTTCCAGGTGTGCGGCATCCCGGCCATCATTTTGATAGATCCAATAGATGGTCTGATAGCCCAGAAGATAGGCCAGTGCGAAGAGTGCGCCATACCAGCGGATCTCCAGTCCGGCAAAGGCAATCAGTGTGGGGTCGACATTCCAAACGATGAAATCGAGGGCTTGTTGCTCCATCTTGGGATTTCCTAGGGGATAACTGCTGGGGGGATTCTAATCAATCACAGGCTGGATTGGCAGCGGTTTTTATACGTTATACGAGTCACGCTCAGCCGACTTGTCAGGAAATGTCATCAATGCTGCCAGATAGAGCAGAATCGCACAGAGTATGACGGTTATGAAACCATACTGGATGGCAATCACTGTGGAGAGCCCGGCACTGATCACGGATGCATAGCCATTGATTCCCCAGGCCCAGGGTATCTGTTCCGCCCGGTTCCGCTTCATGGCGGCGATCGCCAACGGAAACGGCATCCCCATGCAGAGTGCCATGGGGGCAATCAGCATGATGGTGATTGCGATTTTTATTGCCATTGGGAGGTGGATGAGGGCATCAAACAGCGCAGGGAGTATGAGTAGATAGGCCAGACCGATCATACAATGGCACCATTTCGCCTACCTGGTGATCGCTCTGGCACTGCTGGG
>JAHRHW010000350.1 GCA_019100305.1 Candidatus Thiodiazotropha taylori
ACTGGGGTATTCGTATTGCAACTCATCCAACGAGAAGGTACATCGTTCAGCAATAACCAGGGTTTCCTGTAACAGGTCCTGGGGATAGATTTCTGCCAGGCGCTGGTAAGGGCGCAGGTGACATTCTCCATTCGCGGCCAATCGATTACCCAGTTGCGTGAGTGGCGTGTTGAAACGAATTGCAGTAAGGGTATCGTGCAGGATACGCCGATTGCGTTGGTGCATCTGTACATTCCCGGTAGCCGTCAGAGGGATATCGTGGTGCTGAGACAGACGCCGCAGATATTCCAGGTGCGCCCGATCCTTGCCCGTCAGTGACAACTCTACCGCGATCCATAACCGCTTGGGGAAAAGCTCGTTGAGAAAAACGACCTCCTGCGCTTCTCCCGGTAGCCATACAGCAAGGCAGTCACTCAGGCTATGCCGGGTCAAATCGATTCGGCTCAGATGATAGTCGCCTTTATCGGCATTGCGGCGTGCCGTTGAGATCAACGTGGACAGCTGACCATACCCCTTACGGTTTGTCGCCAAGAGTAAAAGTGACAGGCCGTCATCCAGCCTGAACCGGCTGCCGATAATGAGGTGGAGTTGCTGCCGTTTGGCCTCGACATGGGCGCGTACCACACCGGCCAGGGAGCACTCGTCGGTGATGGCCAGAGCACGATAGTTGTGCAGCGCCGCGCGTGTGACGAGCTCCTCCGGGTGGGAGGCACCCTGTAAAAAGGTGAAGTTGCTGATGCAGTGGAGTTCGGCATAGGACATATCCAATCCCCTTACCCGAACAAACCCTGCAGATACCACTCCCCATCCTGTAGATTGCGAAACAGCCACAAACGTCGGCCTTGACGATCACGTGCCCGATAGTAATCGCGACGGATATCAAAACCATCCCACCAGCCACCCTCGATGCGTTCCATTTCGGATGTCAATTGAATCTCTTTCAATCTACTCCCCAGTCGCTCTGGCTGTGACAACAGCCAGAGCGGTCGTCTGTTCAGTAATCCGTGAGTTTTTGGCTCCGCAGATTGGGTCGGGGCATAGGCCCAGGCGTACTCGGGTCGATGTTCGTCACGCAGTTGCAGATGACATACCGCCTCTTCTCCCAAGCGGGTCTGCAGCTGATCCAACAGCTGCTGCCAATCGGTGTCCTGTTCCTCACCCGGCGCAAACAGCGATTGATTGCCGATAACGGCAGGATGAAATTCCTCGGCGAGCAGCACCAATTCCAATACCGGTGCCGACAGTTTCTCCTGATTAAACCGTTCGCGTATCAGTGTCGATAGGTGTGTTTCGTCACGGCATAGCTGTCGTGTGCCCAATTCCAGACGCGATGCCTGTTTGTCCTGATGATAAAAGATCACCTGGAGTCGGCTCAGCGCCAATTCCCGCAATCGCATGAAGTTCATCAAGCGCGGCAGGAGCTGTTCTATGCCATAGAGTATGAAGGTCAAGTTTTCCGTCTCTTGAGGGAAGTACCAGGAGGCAGAGAAATTGGCTGCGCTCTTATGGGATAAGCGAAGTTCGGGTTTGTCACACAACAGCCGATCAAGATAATCGATAAACTCCAGCCCCAATCGTTTTATCAATCCCGCTCTGGGTAGGCGCCATACATCACGCAACTCACGTAAACCCATTCTGCCGAGCAGAGTTGCCTGCTTCTCGGAAACGGGCAGTACGGCAAGCGGCAGTTTACCCAGCTCTGCGCGCAACGCAGCGATTTCAGTGATGCAGGTCTGCATACCGCAACGCGCCAGCAACAAAGCCGCCTGTGGGGAGGGAGCAACAGCAATCTCCACGTCATAGGGTTGTTGTTCCAGATCGCCTTCCACACGCCTGTGCAGTGCCTGTAAACCGCCAAACAACTTCAGGCTGGCAGCCACTTCCAACAGCAATGCCTGAGGTTCCAGGCTGACCACGGAGCTGTACTGCATGGCCCCGTCAGCCAGGTCAGTTAAGCAGGACTGCTCGGCCGAGCGATCACGCGGCTCGGCCTCCAGCTCGGGACACAACGCATAAGCCGCCGTGAGCGCCATGCCGGACTCCACACCCATCTTGCGGGCCGGTTGTGACGCGGCGTGGACAATCGGTTTGCCATGGGATTCATCGATCACCGCCCAGGGCCTGGCATCTACATCAGCTTCCAGCACCTCCAGGGATAAACGGGGGAAAAAGAGACTCATCCACAGCGATGAATGCCCTGTCGCAGACGGCCTGGGAACCCTCGGTGACTGGGGCGAAAACAGGGAGTGCTGAAGGGGGGCGGCTGCGGCAGATTCGGACATGACAGCAAAGCATCAGTGAAGTGCGAGAGCAACCGTCTGTCGGCCACGGGTCGCGCGGCTTTTCAGAATGGTGACCTGTAAGCCGGAGGTGCTGGGTTTTAGCAGCAAACGTGTTGCCGCAAATGAGCTGTCGCGATGTTGCGAACGAAACAGCACACCCACCCCGCCCCCCGCCTCGGCGGCTAATTGCAGGCGCCGTACGGTTTTCGAGATCAGCCGGTCGGGCCATGCCAACACCATGGCACACCGACGCTGGCGCAGCACTGTCTCCATCGCCCAGGGGATATCCTGATGCCGAGGTGGACGCAGCACCAACAGATGGCGTAGTGAAATACCGCCGCCTACCAAAGCGGGTGGGTATGGGATATAGGGCGGAGCGATCCATACCAACTGCTTGTCCGCCTGGGTGGCAGCGGCCATGGCCGGCAGAAAGAGCTCTATTTCGCCGATACCCCATTGAGGCGAGATCACCTCGATCAACGCACCCTGCAACCATCCAGCTTCAGGCAGAATATCGTCCAATGCGGTATGACCGGTTGGCAAACCCCGTTTGATGGGGGCACATCTTTCACCACACCATATCAACTGATTGTTATTTAAAAGTTTTTTTAAGGGCTCTTTCACAAAACAATCCCCGAAAAGAGTTGATATTTCTCTAAATTTTCTCTATTCTAGGCTAGAGAAAATTCGGAGAAAGTCAAGTGCTGACGGAACTGGAAAAAAAGATCCTGCTGTTCATCGGGGACTACCTCAGAAACCATGATGGTCAATCCCCCAAGCTGTCTGAAATCGGCGAAGGCTGTGGCATCAAATCGGTGGGAACGGTACACCGCTATGTCACTTCCATCAAAGATAAGGGCTTTCTCGAAAAGGCCCGTTCAGGCTGGCGCACGCTACGTTCACCTAACGAACTTCCCTTCAAAGGCGTAATCGCAGCTGGACGACCGATTGAAGCGGTGGAGCAGGATGAGACGATCGATCTCACCACGTTATTGATACAGCCGGACTGTTTTCTACTGAAGATAAAAGGGGAGTCGATGATCAACAGCGGCATTCTGGATGGCGACCTGGTTGTCATAAAACCATCGAATACCGCGAGCAATGGACAAATTGTCGTCGCCTTGGTCGATAACGAAGAGGCATCCCTGAAGGAATTCCAAACAATAGATGGTGGAAAAAACATTAAGCTCATTCCTCACAATGATCAGATGAAAGCGCAGATTTATGCTGCGGAGAGGCTACAGATCCAGGGGATATTATTAGGCGTCGTGAGAACCTACGACAGGTAGCTAATGGATCAGACTTTGGGTTTCAAACACCCGCTCTTCCGGCGGGGTGATCTCAGCCTCGTAATCAGCCGTCGGCAGATCGATCGGTAACTCGCCCCGGCCTAGGGTCTCGAGCAGTGTTTGAGGGTCTGTTGTAAAGGGGACACTACGCGCCTGGCCGTCGGCGATGACATCCATCGCGGTAATTTCGTAATTCAGGAGTTCGTACAGATAGGGAATTTCCAGATCGAGTTTTCTGATGTAGTCGGCGAAATGATGTGACTCGTTAACCGCGAAACGATCCGGTGTCCGGCTCAAACAGTAGTCTGCCACAAGCCGGTGAAACGATGCCTCGTCCAGACTCAGCATCAGCAATCTGATACTCATCCTGAGATTGGAAATGACTGCGCTCAAACGGAACTTTCTGTTCAGTTCCCGGATCAGTTGAACAGCCGGATCATTAGCGAGTTGCCTGCTCAGTTCATCCTCATACTCGCTCCGAAAGAGTATTTGTGCGGAGAGCTTTCTCTCCCAGATCTCAGGGGTTAAACCATTCTCGGTGGATAGCGTCTTGGGTATTGGTTGTTTAAATACGCTGTCACTCTCCTGAGTAGCGCGACGACAACTCCAAAGATCATGCATCTCATCAACAGCCTGTCGCACACCATCCAGACCAAAGCGGGGAAGATAGGCGGGCAGAATCTCATAGATTACCGCACCAAGATTGGGAAGATAGGGAATCAACCTTCGTGCCCATTCAATAACAGGAGGCGGAATATCCCCCGAGTGGGCATCGAGCCAATAGTCCCCATACTTCAAGCCTCCGGCCAGATGGATCTCATATACCCGTTCGAGTGGTATCTCACTGAGAAAGGCCTCAACCGTCTGCCGGCCATTGTGCTCATTCGACCAGATATTGTGCAGATCAAGAAGAATGCCGCAATCCGCCGCCTCGACCACTGCCGAGGTAAATTGCCCATCACTCATCTCACCGGGTATGGGCTTAAGGTAGTTGGTTGGCGTCTCCACTGCAAAAGGCACCGGGAGCTTACCCGACACCGCAGCGATGGTTCGACAGGCGGCTTCGACTCCAGCGGGTGTTGCCAGGGGCGGCAGAAAAAAACCGGTTTGCAGCGGGTTTCCCTGTGTATCGACAGATTCATTGAACACCAGGTGTTCGCTGGCCCAGACCCCATCCAGGATCTGAATCGCTTCGCGTAATGGAGGGATATGCCTGGGGTCAGGAATCCGCGAACCGCCTACC
>JAHRHW010000351.1 GCA_019100305.1 Candidatus Thiodiazotropha taylori
CAGCCGAGCAGACCGTAGTAGAGGGAGATGAAAAGAATGAATCCGAGGGTAATGATGAGCGGAAACAGCCAGCCCAGATCACCGAATTGGGCAATACTGACATAGAGCCAGGAGACCCCTGTACCAAGCAACCCGAAGCCGTAGAAAAAACCACTCCTGAAGGAGGGGCCAGCTGTCTTCTGCCAGACCAGAAACAGCAGCATCGGACCCAGAACGCCCATGATCCAGAAATCAAAGGGGGCAAACGCCAGGGTGGTCAGGCCACCGGCCAGGAGGGCAAAAGCAGCAGGCGCGCGTAACAGCAAACGAGTCATACCACGATCATTCATGCACTACCTGCTGAGGCTCTCCAGCAAACTTTCCAGGCAGCCTTTGTTGACGCATATGGCGTTCCGATTGTCGCTTGGCGTGCACCGATTCAAGGTGCAAATCCCACGACGAGCTGCAATACATGAAGGTACTGTTTTGGCGGCAATCTGTCGCTTCATAAAATAGTCAGTGACCCCTTAATGTCTCTGGAGGAAACGGAAATGCTCCATTTTTATTGGATGACTTTATATAGCGCCCGATCTTGGTATCGACCTGTGTGGTATGCAGGGCGAACCACTCGAACAGGAAGTCGACGATCGCCTCCAGATCCAGCGCCTCATTTCGATACTGGTGAATCTTGTCGGTCAACCGGGCAAGTAACACCTGATGCTCCTGCTTGTGGTGTTGCAACTCCGGATAGTCGATATCGAGCATGATATTCTCTTCACTGATGAAGTGAAACATAGCGTATTGCTTAATCTCTTCAAGGTGTTGCAGGATACGCTGGCGATCCAGGTTGAGATCCAGGGCCAGAGATGCATCACTGGTCAAACCCAGAAAAATCTTATGCTCGAAATCGATCCGTTCATAACCGATTTCATACTCATGGTGCCACTCAATGCTGATCATAGTCATTCCCTCTTACTGACACACCATTGATAGCTGTAGCATAGCCCTAACAGCCTCCTCCTTGAACTCTGTTCGATAATAACCCGACGCTCAGCACACCCCTTCGATCAGGTGACTGGCTTGACCTCATCCTCCTCCGGAATATCGTGCTCATCCTCGATCTCACCGACAATCTGTTCAAGCAGGTCCTCCAGGGTCACCACTCCGGCGGTGGAACCATATTCGTCGACAACCACTGCCATGTGATTACGGCTCTTTTTCAGATTCTTTAAAAGCTGATTGAGGCGCATCGCTTCAGGTACGAACAGGGCTTCCCGCATCACTTCATGGATATTGAAGCGATCCCGCTGCTGTTTCTGAAAGAATGGCAACAGATCCTTGGACAACAGCATTCCCAACACCTCATCCACATCCTCGCCAACCACCGGCATACGGGAGTGAGCCGAATCGATGGCTACCCGAAGCACCTCGTCCAGATCGTCGACGGCCCGCACCACTTCCAGTTTGGCCCTTGGGGTCATCACGTCCCTGGCGCGCCGTTCGGAGACCAGCATCGCCCCCTCCATCATGCTCAGGGCGTCATCATCGAGCAGCTCCCGCTCACTCGCCTCCTTCAGCAGATTGTAGATCTCTTCCTTGTCCTGCGGTTCGCTGCCAAACATTCGGCTGATGCGCTCCAGCCAACGGTTGGAGGAACCGTTACTTGATCGGTCTTCGCTGTTCATTACATCTCATCTGTGTATGGATCGGAAAAATTGAGCGCCTGAAGGATCTGCCGTTCCTTTTCTTCCATCAGTTGCGCCTGTTGATCGTCCTGGTGGTCATAGCCCAGCAGGTGCAGGGTGCCATGAACCACCATATGCGCCCAGTGGGCCTCCAGGGTTTTATTCTGTTGACGCGCCTCTGTCGAGACCACAGGGGCACAAATCACCAGATCGCCAAGCAGCGGAAGCGGTACTTCCGGCGGCGATTCAAATGGAAATGAGAGGACATTGGTCGGTCTGTCCTTGCCCCGGTAGTCCCGGTTGAGTTGCTGACTCTCCGGCGCATCGACGATTCGGATCACCATCTCCACCGGGTCGTTGGATTCGGCCAGGGCGGCCTCGGCCCAGGCTGCCAGCTGCTGATCCGAAGGGCTGACCTCAGATGCCTCGGCAATCCGTTGAATCTCCAAATTCAGCTTGCTCATGGGGATTGTCAATTACGTTGATCGAACTCGTCGTAGGCTCGCACGACCCGTTGCACCACCGGATGGCGCACCACATCCCGTGCGTTGAAAAAGGTGAAGCTGATCCCCTCCACATGAGCCAGCACCTCGGTCACCTGACGTAACCCCGACTGCTGACCTCTGGGCAGATCGATCTGGGTCACATCCCCGGTGATCACAGCGGTGGAGCCAAAACCGATGCGGGTCAGAAACATCTTCATCTGTTCAGGGGTGGTGTTCTGCGCCTCATCCAGAATCACGAACGACTCGTTGAGGGTGCGTCCCCGCATGTAAGCCAAAGGGGCAACCTCGATGATGTTACGCTCCACCAGTTTGGCGACCTTTTCAAATCCGAGCATTTCGTAGAGTGCATCGTAGAGCGGACGCAGATAGGGATCGATCTTCTGTGACAGATCGCCGGGCAGGAATCCCAGCCGCTCGCCAGCCTCCACCGCCGGCCTGACCAGCAGGATGCGTCTCACCTGGTCCCGCTCCAGGGCATCCACTGCACTGGCTACCGCCAGATAGGTCTTACCGGTACCGGCCGGGCCGACACCGAAATTGATATCGTGGGTCAGCACCTTGTGCAGGTACTCTTTCTGATTCGCCCCACGGGGACGCACCAGACCCCGACGGGTCTTGATCACCGTCTCCGGCAGGTCGTTACCCCGATTCTGATCCAGCAGCTCATCCACCCCGGCTTCCTGCAGGAAAAGATGCACCCGCTGTGGCTCAAGCTGCTCTGACGAGGCGGCGCGATAGAGATCGTTCAGCACCTGCTCAGCGGCCTGAATGGCGTGCTTCTCACCGATCAGGCGAAACTGGTTACCACGGTTGTTGATTTCGATGCCGAGGCGCCGCTCAATCAGCCGCAGGTGCTCATCCAGTTGACCACAGACATTGGCCAAACGGCTGTTATCGGCCGGCTCCAGGGCCAGATCCAGTGAATCAGGGTGTTCAGCCAACGGCGCTTTCCTTGAGCTCTGCCAACCACTCCCCGCGCAGAGAGTTGGGCAGCGCCTCGGTAATCCGCACCTCGACAAACTGACCGATCAGTTCAGCGGGGGCAGTGAAGTTGACCACCCGGTTGTTCTCAGTACGACCGGCCAGTTGCGCCGGATCCTTTTTCGCCGGGCGCTCCACCAGAATCCGCTGAGTGGTACCCACCATCTGGCGACTGATGCGTTGTGCCTGAGTGTTGATCAGCTGTTGCAGCTGCTCCAGGCGCTGCTGCTTGACCTCCAGCGGCACATCATCGGGCAGATCCGACGCCGGCGTGCCTGGCCGACGACTGTAGATAAAGCTGTAGGAGTGATCGAAACCGATCTCCTCGATCAGTTTCAGGGTCTGCTCGAAGTCTGCTTCGGTCTCGCCGGGAAAACCGACGATGAAATCGGATGAGATGGTGATATCGGGGCGCACCTTGCGCAGCCGGGCAATCTTGGCCTTGTATTCCACCGCCATGTGGCCCCGCTTCATCATCGCCAGCACCCGGTCGGAACCGGACTGCACCGGCAGATGGAGAAAACTCACCAGTTCGGGTACCTGAGCGTAGACATCGATCAGGCTGTCGGAAAACTCAACCGGATGGGAGGTAGTGAAGCGGACACGCTCAACCCCCTCGATGGCCGCCACATACTCGATCAGCAGCGCCAGATCGGCCTCGCCCCCTTCATGCATCTCTCCCCGATAGGCATTCACGTTCTGCCCCAGCAGATGGATCTCCCGCACCCCCTGCTCGGCCAGACCGGCCACCTCGGCGATCACATCGTCAAACGGGCGACTGATCTCCTCACCACGGGTGAAGGGCACTACGCAGTAGGTGCAGTATTTGGAACACCCCTCCATCACCGAGACATAGGCGGTCGGCCCCTCGGCTCGGGGCTCCGGTAGCCGATCAAACTTCTCGATCTCCGGGAAGCTGACATCGACCAGTGGGGCATGCTCCCGGCGCACCTGCTGCACCATATCCGGCAGCCGGTGCAGGGTCTGGGGGCCGAAAACCAGATCCACATAAGGGGCACGCTGGCGAATCGCATCACCCTCCTGGCTGGCCACACAACCACCCACACCGATGATCAGAGCGGGATTGCGCTCCTTCCAGGGGCGCCAGCGCCCGAGTTGGGAGAAGACCTTCTCCTGAGCTTTTTCACGGATCGAACAGGTATTCAGCAGCAGTACATCCGCCTCTTCCGGATTCTCCGTCAGCTCCAGTCCGGCGGCCACGCGCAGGCCATCCGCCATGCGCGATGAATCGTATTCATTCATCTGGCAACCGAAGGTTTTGATGTAGAGTTTTCCGGCCATTGTCAGTCCCGGTTCAAAATAAGGGTCGCTATAGTATAGCTTGTGGGGTCGAGATCCAATCCTTGAAGCCGTTAAACCGTGAGCAGGGCACTGATCCGTTCGCTATGACGCTCGGACTGGCTCACCAGTCTCAAGCGTCGGGCGGTAACGATCGCTGCCAGTTCAGCCAGCGCGGTGTCGAAATCGTCGTTGATTACCAGGTAGTCAAACTCAGCGTAGTGGGACATCTCACTCACCGCCTGCTGCATGCGCCCCTGGATCACCTCTTCGCTGTCCTGCCCTCTGGCGCTCAACCTTTCGTGGAGCGCCTCAGGACTGGGCGGTAGAATAAAGATCGAGACTGCTTCAGGAAAACGCT
>JAHRHW010000038.1 GCA_019100305.1 Candidatus Thiodiazotropha taylori
AAGCCGAAGCTTGATCGCAAGTTTCACAGCCAATGAAAAAAGGGGCCTGATGGCCCCTTTTTTATGCTCTGACAATCGGCTTCAATCTGCTGTAAAAAACCGGGGAGTTGCAGATTATGTGATACTTTGGTGATAGGCTTGATGTAGAGTCAGCTGGAAATGATAAACAACCCCGACGGGGTGTTGCCCTAGTCAGAACACAAAAATAGATCCAGGTCCTAGCATGAAAGCACGCACAATAGTGATACTGTTAATCACCCACGGCCTCGTTGGCATAGCAGGGTTTGCCATAGGCATCTTTGTCCTTCCGATTCTGGTGGCGCCACCAGCGCCCACTCAATCCGCCGTTGAGGAGATCGCTTCGCAAGCCAGCTATACTGCTGAGTTTCGCAGAGATCTACAGGATAGTGATGCCCTGCACTGGGGTGAGGGACAGGTCTCGGTGAGCTCCACCTCGATTACACTGATGGGAGAGCTGGCGCCCGGGCCGGATTACAAACTCTACCTCTCTCCGAAGTATCTGGAGACCGAAGCGGAGTTCAATCAGTTGAAGCCCGACATGGTCCGGGTGGGGGATGTACGCACTTTCGATAACTTTATCGTTGAGGTGCCCTCGCATATCAATCCATCCGATTACACGAGTGTGATTGTCTGGTGTGAATCGTTTGGGCAGTTCATCACTTCAGCCAAGTATAAGTAGACTTTTTATAATATGGGTTAGAGATAATACCCAGGGCCAGCTTGTTGGTCTCAGTCTGAAGTGGCTCGTTGGTACGATCCAATCCCTGGTCAGTCAGATCAAGGTACTGCAATTGCAGACTCCAGTTAAATATACTACTTCTGATGATTAATAATACGGGTATTCCCATTATCAAAAATTGCCCCCGGGACGGACAGATATTTTTTTATGCAACTGTATCTTGTTCCGACTTCGGCAAAAGATGCTTGTATCCCTGAATGAATTCATCAAGGTCAGAAACGGTTAATGGATGTGCGTACAAATATCCTTGGCCAAGATTGCACCCCTCGGAGATCAGGAAATCTTGCTGATGTTCACTCTCTATACCCTCTGCCAGTACCTCGAGGGATAGGCTCTTGCCCAATGTGATTATCGCTTTGGTGATCTCCATATTCTCACAATCGTAGGGAATATCAGATAAAAACGATCGGTCGATCTTTATTTTGGTCAATGGAAGTTTTTTCAGATGACTTAGCGAAGAGTAACCGGTTCCGAAATCATCTATCGCCACTTTTACACCTAGGTCGCGTAGCTGCTGAAGGATATGCCGGGTGGTTTTCGGCGATCGCATCATGGTCGATTCAGTGATCTCCAATTCGAGATTGACTGCGGGTAGTTCAAACTCACGCAGGATACGTTTAATCTGGTCGATCAGATTGCTTCTATCAAACTGTTTTGTTGATATATTCACACAGATTAAAGCGTCATCTGGGACCAATGCCCGATCGATCCAGACTTTCATCTGTCGTATCGCTTTTTGTAGCACCCATTCTCCCATCGGTACAATTAAGCCGGATTCCTCTGCCAACTGTATAAACTTTGAAGGTGAAACTTCACCCATATCCGGATGTTGCCAGCGTATCAAGGCTTCCATACCTTTAATCTCACCCGTTTTAAGGTTGAATTGAGGTTGATAACGGAGAAATAACTGATTGTTGTCTAAAGCTTGTCGTAGATTGGTTTCGAGCAATATTCGTTCAAATGCCTTTGCTGTCATCCCATCTGTATAGTACTGGAAGGTCTTTCTTCCCTCATCCTTGGCACGATACATTGCCGTATCCGCTTTTTTAACCAGGTCTTCAATATTATTACCATGTTTAGGATAGATACTGATTCCTATGCTGGCTCCAAGAAAGACAGTTTGGTCCTGAATATTGAATGGATCGATAAATAGCTCAAGTATCTTTTGTGCCACAATGCCGGCATCCTGCGAATGACTTATCCCATTCAGGATGATGATAAACTCATCACCACCCATACGTGCAATTGTGTCATCCTCACGAACCAGATTCTTTAGTCGCAATGCGACTGATTTCAACACTTCATCGCCAAAGCTGTGGTCGAAACTGTCATTGATGTGTTTGAAGCCATCGAGATCAATGAATAGCACAGCAAGTTTTTTCTCATTTCTTTTTGCAACCAGAATCGCCTGTTCTAACCGATCATTGAAGAGTACGCGATTGGGAAGACCGGTTAGAGCATCATGATGCGCCAAGTAGGCATAGTTAAGTTGACTCTCTTTAAGCTCTTTCAATAGATCAAGATGGTCACTGATATCTCTTGATGCTTCGATTACACCTATGACTTGTTGTTGATTGTCTGTCAGGGGGCTGGCAATGACCTCATAGGTACGTTGTTCACCACTCATACTTTGACAATGGTGCATAATTTTATGTGATGCCCCGTTGTTGAGTACATCTTTTAACTGAATCAGGCAATCATGATTCATCGGTTCGATTTTGGAATTTTCTGATAAGTGCTTAATGGTCAGTGATATATTATCAATACCCAGTTCATCAGCACTCTCGATTGCCGATCTGTTCAATCTCAAGACTTCCAGGTCAGATCCAATGACCATGATGGGATCTCTGACACCATCGATGATGTGTTGAAGAAAGTTCTTCTCCTTGTCCAAAGCTTTGGCAAGCATTCTGCTTTCAGTTATGTCCTCACCAGAAGATAAAACGCCGGTAATCTCTCGGTTCATGTCATGGATCAGCGTGATTTTCCAGGCTATTAATCGACGATCACCGTTTGCAGTAACGACATGATTTTCTAGATTATGGATGTATGTGACATTGCCATTTAACAAGTTCTTATAGGTTTGCTTAGTGATATTCTGGTCTTCCACCGTTACAAATCGATCAATCCAGTGCTCACCCAGGATTTCGGTTTCATTCATTGATAAGAGCTTGCTGCCTGCCTTGTTGATCATGTTGACTCTTCCCTTTCGATCCAAGGCAACAAGCATTACGCCGGCAACATCAAGATACTGTTGTGCTCTGTTCCTTTCTAGCTTGATCTGTTTAAGGGCACGATCACGATCAGTGATATCCTGTATTGTTCCACAGATCAGAGCAATCTTGCCTTCGTTATCTCTTCTGGCAAGTGACTGGTAATGAATCAATTTCTCCATAGAGTCAGCGGTGAATATCCGGTTATCGAAAGCGTTTTCGTAACCTGCTTCAATTGAAGTGTCAATACTATCTAGAAGTGTCAGATAGTCTTCCGGATGACAATGGTGAAAAAAATCCTCTATTGAGGGTTGATGGAGTAGAGGATCGAGTCCGAATATACGGTACATCTCTTCAGACCAGTGCATGCTGTCCTCAGCAACGTTCCATTCCCAATCGCCAATCTGGGCCAAACGTTGGGCATCGGTTAATCTCTCCCCGGTTCTCTCTATGTCAATTAAGTTTTGCTCTAATTCTAGAATAGACTTCTTGATACGCTGCTCTAGTGGCCTGAATATGAGAAATGCCTCCAACATTAATGTTATAAGTGAGGCGATCCAGATGATCAGTTCCAGCTTCTCAATTTTATGTATCGCTTGATTTCCAATCCTCTCATACTCTTCCACGACAGAGTCCAACAAGGGCTCCAGTACATGAGGCCCATAGTTGATCAGGTAGACATAATCGATATACCCTGGATGAAGTTCCTCTGGAGATGAGTTATAGACCGACCTTGCACGCTGCAAGTACCGTCTGAGGGCAAGATCGAGACCTACCATGGGGTCATAAAATATGATGGTAAGTCGTTCGTTGGTTATGCGCGGTATACCCTGCTGTTCAGATCCATGCAACAGAATTTCATGAGCAGTCTCCATTTTATGAATGGTACGACCAACTTGAGATCTGGAGACGGCAAATTCCTCTTCATCCTCTGTAGTTGCCATCTGACTTGAAAAAAAAGCGATCCGGTTGGCTAGCCCGCTTTGATGCCCTGCCAGATTGATGAGCCCGGAAAAGTTCCTTTGATCAGAGATAACTCTCTGCATTGAAAGGAAGGAGGCAGTCACTAACAGTGCAATTGCCGTCAAACCCACAATGTAGCGTATTCTTAAACTTTTGGCTGCGGTGAGATTTTGCATTGTTTATGCGCTTAAGTCTGATGTCAAAATATGCACATACAACTAATCTGCTGGACGCCACAACAGTATAATATTAAGATAATATGACTTTATTGTTACGTCTTAGATTGTGAATCTGACAGGTTAATATACTGTAAAACTTATCGTCCAAAGATGGATATACTTAATCGCTAATTTTAAGTGCGTAGATAAGGAAATAGACGGTACCATTGCTGTTGGTATTGTCATAAAAATGACATAAAAATAACATAAAAATGTCATATGGTTTTGGTGAGAGAGATTTGCACTTTGGCATATGAGCAGACTGACTCTGTGCATAAGAGTTATTAAAACTTATATCCCATCAGCTATTGATAGGGATAACTTAAACTGCCAGAAACAATACTAAATCTGATTTTAGTGGTCCTATGGCATGCAACAGCTATCATAAGAATTCGGTACTTTTCTGCTTGCAAGTTTAGAAATAACAGCGACAATTTTTATTTTAGTGGTTGCAGTGTTGCAGTGTTGCAGTGTTGCAGTGTTGCAGTGTTGCAGTGTTGCAGTGTTGCACTGTTGGCTGTTGTTATCTATATCCTAGATGTTAAACAGTCACGACACGCAGTCAGTCGAAACTATTCTGTTATCGGACGATTTCGCTATTGAAGGGTATCTTATGGAAGGCAATAAGATAGTTAGATCAGTAGGTACAGAATGCATAGTGCAGATTCCACCTATACTGACCATTTTATCCAGAAAAGACAGACCAATTATGGATGGGTGTCCAGTTACTTCGTTGCTTCGCATTGGCTACTGAGTGCCTGCTTGGCTGTCTCGAAGAGATAACCCTGGTTCAGGAAGCCACTTGTCCAGCGGTTTCCTGCCACAAAGTAAGTCCCAAGATGAAAAAGGCTATTGCCAGGGCGCCACAAACCGCTGTCAACACGATTTGCGACCAGCTTCGTTCAGACTCCAGTGAAGACTTTCCTGAAAAGAAAGCACCAGCGGCGGTGACCAGAAAGCCGAATTCGGTGATGAACAGGGTCGTCAACAGGGGGAGTCCGCGCTCAGCGGTTTCTCTGAAAACCCCCGAGCTGATCAGGACCATGGCCAGGGTCAAGCCGAGGCCAGCTGAAATCCAGGGGAAGTTTGCTTTCATCGCGAGCGTCCGTCGATTTCTGAGTGTCTGTCAATACTAACCCAAATAAGGAAGTAAAGGACACCCGGAGTTCACTGGTAAGAAGTGTTAAACCAGAAATTATGGATAGGTGTCCATCTGCACCTGAGAGAAAACTTCATGGAGCGCAGTAAAGAACCGTCTCTTCGTTATGGATCGTGTAATGACCGATGTGCAGATGATAGGAAGGGTAGGTATTACGAATATAAGTGATCAACTCAAAGATATCATTTGGTTTATGGTATAGAGAAATGGCCAGTTTTGGTTGAAACTTCTGAATAGACTGGGCAGCACCCAGTAGAACGTCCATTTCAAAACCTTCGACATCGAGTTTGATGAAATCCACTTTCTCAATCTCTCCGCTGTCAACCAGAGAGTCTATGGTTCGCAAGGGGACTGTTGTATCTTTGGGACTGAATCCGGGTGCGTAACCATTGAGGGTAATGGGCTCTGCGTCAATATTTTCATTCGACAGGCCGTAAGGCATGACAACGACGTTTTTCAACGGAAACTGGTTAATATTATATTGAAGGATATCAAGATGGTCTTTGACGGGATCAAAAGCATAGACTTTCCCTTTTTCACCAACAGCATTAGAAAAGACTGCCGCTGAATCACCCAGGCAGGCACCACCATCAATCACAACATCATCGGCCTCAGGCTTGATCGACACGCCATCCCGGTCATAGAAGTACTGTTTTCTTTGCAGATAATAGGAAAGACCCAGGCAATCGGCTACATATCTTTTATTGTCATAAACAAAATCAAAGTGCTTCAGTTTTCCGAACGCACCTGTGAACTCCAGCTCGCTCTCGGTAGATACTTCAATGTTCTGATATTCAGCAATCGACGCCTCATCGAGAAAATCAACCGGCAGTTTTACTGAGAAATGACTTGCCAGACGATAAGCGATGATGTGGAGGTAGAGGCTCTTCGATTTGTCATCTTCCAATAACGAGTACGCATTGGCCAGATTAACTGCATTCTTATAAAACCAATCAAAGTAGACAACTCGTTCATGCGCCATCCACTCCTTGGAGCGATCAACCCCATCATAGTTAAACCGCTGCGCATCGAAATTATCATAAAAGGTATTGATCTTGATTGCCGTCAGCGTCTCACCGATGATGTCCTGGTAGAAATCATCCGGGGTGGCCGGTAGTTTCTCAAACATAGTGAATGCTCTTTTTTACCTCCTGTAATAGGAGAATATGCAGAATAACCGCTATCGCCCCTGTATATCAAGGCTAAAAAACTGCAGGCGGAGTATATGTAAATTATCGATCTTTGCGGCCTTTCTATTAATCATTTGGCTTATTAAATTAGAAGCTCTCTTCGATTGTACAAATAGGACGTCTGGTATCCATGCCGGGCCTCACATCAATCAGGCAGAGGTTTTGGGTGTTTTGAAAACAGTCTGTCCGACACCCTGAACACCAAAGCAAGCAGAGCCGGCATAAAGGTCAACGTCACGATCATCGAGAACAGCAGTCCAAACAGCACAATGGCGCCCAGTCCCCGGTAGAGCTCGGTCCCGGCTCCGGGATTGAATACCAGTGGCGACAAACCGGCAACCGTGGTGACGGTCGACATGAGGATCGGTCGCAGTCGGATACGTACCGCTTCCGTCACAGCCTCGACGATGTTCATCCCCTTTTTCTTCAGGTTGGAGGCGGTGAGCTCAACGATCAAAATCGGGTTATTGACCACGGTGCCGATCAATACCAGAAAGCCGAGCATGGTGATCATGTCGAAGGGTTGGTTGATCGGATTGAGGCCGATCTGATCCAGGTTGGCGCCAGCCAGGTTGATCAGATAGAGACCGGCGATACCACCGCTGATACCGACGGGCAGGTTGGTCATGATCAGCAGCGGGTAACCCCAGTGAGAGAAGACCGCCACCATCAGCAGGTAGGCGATCAGTATCGCTACGATAAAGTTACTGAAAAGCGCTTCCCGCGTTGCGCTCAATTGATCGCTTGCGCCACTGATCTCCAGGCGGATATCGGCAGGCAGTTCGCCGGAAGCTTTCATCCCAGTGAGGATCTCTTCAGTCACTTTCTCCACCCCGGCTTCCAGTGGAATGTCTCTAGGCGGTATGACGCTCAGGGTGATGGTGCGGTCACCGTCGACACGGCGGATGGTCTCGGTGTTGACGCTCTCCTCGAGCCGGGCAATGGCGCTCAGCGGAATGATTTCCCCCCGCGAGGAGTAGAGCATCAGGGATTCGAGATCCTGGGGCTGTTCGATGTTGCCCTGAGTGGAGTAGAGAAACATGTCGATCTGGTCATCGTCGAGGAAGAACTCGTCCACATAGGCGCCGTCCGAATAGGCCCAGATGGTGTATCCCAGGTCCTGGGTATCGATGCCGAGTTCGGCCGCGCGTTCCCAGTCCGGCTGCACTTCGAGCATGGGTTGCCCCATGGTCAGGTTCGAGGGTTCAGGCCGTACCCGCGGGTTTTCGAAGATCTGCTTCGATTTGAGAAAGACCTTCAGGCTGGCATCGAACAGCGACTGGAGTTCCGGGCCGCTGATGTCGATGTTGATACTGCGGGTACCACCGTAGTTGCCTGAAAAGATCGATCCCTTGGAGGAGAATGATCGCAAGCCGGGCAGTTCACCGGCTTTGGCGCTGGCGATCTCCATAAACTCGTCGGTCTGCTGCCGGTCCGCCACGCCGCGAACCGAAAAGACCCGGGTATTGTTGACGAAGCTCACCGTGAAGGTCATTGCCGGTATATCGGTTTCACCCTTTGCGAACTGTTCCGGGTCAGCGCCCAACTGCGGCAGGAACTGCTCTTCCACCGAATGGTAGTGCTCTTTCATGGTGTCGATGTTGTAGCCGGGTGGGGCGAACATGATGGTGAAGACCTTGGCCTCTTCACCTTCCGGAAGGTACTCGGTTTGCGGTGTCAGGTAGTAGAGGATGGCACCGGCACCCGTGAGCACGATCAGAATAACCGCCAGTGGGCGTACATAGCCCTCCACCAGCCAATGGATCAGTGATAACACCCAGCGGGATACGCTGGCGCCAAACCTGTCGAGGAGTGAGTTTTTGGACTCCTTGTGGATCGAGAGGAATCGACCGCTCGCCGCCGGCACCAGGGTGACCGCCACCAGCATCGACATCAGGATCGAGGCGGCAATCGCGATGGCAATATCCGAATAGAGCTGTCCGGCCTCTTCATGGATGAACAGGATCGGCAGAAATACGCAGACTGTGGTCAGGGTCGAGGCCAGCACCGCAGGCCAGACCTCAGTGATGCCGTTGAGGGCGGCCTGCAGGCGACTGGTGCCCTTGCTCAGGTGTCGGTAGATGTTCTCCGCCACCACGATGTTGTTGTCGAGCGTCATGCCGATGGCGAAGGCGACACCGGAGAGTGAGATGACGTTGATGGTGCGACCGGCAATCAACAGTCCGAGAAAAGCGGCGATGGCGCAGATGGGAATCGCCATGGCGCCGATCAGGGTACCCGAAACCGAACGCAGAAACAGAAACAGCACCAGCAGGGCGAGGATCGCACCGATCGCCAGGTTGTGTTTCACCACCTCGACCGCATCGGTCACGTAGATCACATCATCGGAGTTCAACACCAGTTCCAGACCTTTCTCCTGCAGAACACCGGCATTGAGATCGGCCACCTTCGTCATCATCGCCTGTTTTATCTCGATCACGTTGGTGCCGATCTGTCGGTTTACAGCGAAGGCCAGCTGAGGTTTTCCGGCGCCATAGGCGTAGTGACGGACTTCGGCGAAGCTAAGCTCTGCATGGCCGAGATCTTTCAATCGAACGAAGGCGCCGTCCCGTTCACTGATGATCAGATCATTCAGCTCCTCAACCGACTGGAAGCGGCCGATCGTGCGCAGCAGATAACGGCGCTTGCCGCTGTCCAGGTCGCCGCCGGAGACATCCCGATTCCTCGCGCGAATGGCGTTTCTTACATCCAGCAGACTGATGTTGCGCTCGGCAAGCTTGAGCGGGTCGACATGGATTTTGATCTGGCGTTCCGCGCCACCCCAGAGGCGTACACTGGAAACCCCGGGTACCCGCTCCATCGGGCGTTTGACATACTCCTCCGCCCAGTCGTAGAGGGCAATGACATCGTCTTCGGAGAAGTCACCGCTGACCGGTGTCAGACGGAAATACATGAACGAGTTGGAGGAGAACGACTCGGCGCGGATACTCGGTTGTCGGACGTTCTCCGGATAGCTGTCGACCTGCGACAGGGCGTTGTTGACGTCCAGCAGCGCCTCGTCGATGGAGACGGTGTAGGGGAACTCCAGTTCGATCCTGGCGTTACCGGTGGTGGCGGTGGAGATGACCCGTTCCAGCCCTGGAATGCGGGTCAGATACTGCTCCTGCTCGATGATGATCTCCTTCTCCACATCCTGTGGCGAGGCACCGGGCCAGGTGGTGCTGACCTTGATCAGGCGGGAGTCCAGATCGGGAATCATCTGTACTGGCACATTGAAGATTGCGAGCAGGCCGAACAGGGTCAGGATCAGGATCGCAACAGTGAGAATGACCGGTTTTTCGATGCAGAAGCGAAACATGGTGAGATGCTGACCTCTATTCGGTTTGTCCGATCTTGACGGTTTGTCCTGGGCGTAAGTTCTCGTTGCCCAGCAGTACGATGCGATCACCGGCGTTCAGTTTGCTGTCGAGGATCTCCACAAGATTGCCCTGGGTGCGACCGGTGGTCACGCTGACCTGTTTGACATCGAATGGCTCCTCCGAGCCGGAGACTCGCCAGACGATGCGGCTGCCATCCGCCTTGAGAACGATCGCATCGCGCGCAAGCATGATCGAGGGTTGTTGCTCACCGATCAGTTCAATGAATATGCGCGCCGACATGCCGGGGGCAATCCGGCTTTGCGGGTTGTCGAGCAACAACAGAAGAGGAAAGGTGCGGGTGCTTCGGTTGCCTGCCGCGACCATGGAGGCGACCTTGCCGGAGAACTCCTCCCCGGGCAGGGAATCGAAGCGGATTCGTACCTTCAGGTTGGGCTCGATGCGTGAATAGAATCGTTGTGGTATCGATGCCCGTATGCGGATCCGATCCAGCGCGACCAGTTTAACCACACCCGACTCGGCCTTGACCCACTGCCCGGTTTCCACGTTCTTCTCGGCAACGATGCCGGAGAAAGGGGCGGTCAGCTGATGCCGGGACAACAGCTCTTCCAGCCGTTTCACCTCTGCACGCTGCTTGGCAATCGATGCCTGGGCAATCTCTTCGTCGGCCACAGCCGAGGCCAATTGGCTGGCAGCGACTGCCTTGTTGCGGCGCAGTGACTGATACTCGTTCTTCTGGCGGACTGCCTCCCGGTGGCGGGCAATCGCCTCATCGAGACCGGCCTTTGCCGATACCACCTCAAGTCTGGCGATCACCGAATCGAGGGAGAGAATTATTTCACCGGCCTCAACCCGCTGACCCTCCTCAACGAAGACCTCATTCACCACCCCGGACAATCGGGGAGAGAGGGGGGATTCCTGGAGTGCCTCCGCCGTGCCCGAAAAGGGGATCTCCTCACGCAGGTTCTGCTCCACGACTTCGGTAACGGTAACCAGACTCGGTTTCTTCGGAGGTGCTGCAATCGCATTCGCTATGCACAAGAGACCAATGATCAGTGCGCTGAGCTTCATCACGCTCAAACCTCCTTTTCGGGTGTGGTAAACGGATCATTGTGCGGAATCATTGCTGTCCCTTTGATTTGCAACAAGGCGGTTTGGGTTATGCACCTTCCGAAATCATAAGAGTGTAAACAACTTATTGAATCAAAAGGGATAACCAAGCCATGATTCATAATATACGGTATTTTAACAAAGGCACAAACTGATTTCGGGTGGTGAATTCGAAAGCCAGGTAAAACAATCTCACTGTGGTCGAGTATTTATGCAATGTTTCAAGCTATTCGGAATTCAGTGTTCTGAAGATGGGACAGTTATCGGTAGAAAGAGTTTGCAGGATATGACCAGGATTCTATGATGAATTCACAGTTACTCCGTTAACCCACCATTAGTCAGGGAGATGCATAATAGCCCCTCTCCCTTGATGGGAGAGGGGTTGGGGAGAGGGTGCACGCGAAGCGTTTCAATTGGCTAAAAGATCAAAAACTCATTTATCCTTCTTTTTTGCTGTATTGATTTCTTATTAAAACTGAGGTGCTTGTTTTCCTCCCCCTCTCCCCCAGCCCCTCTCCCGCAAGGGGAGAGGGGAGCTACACTCTCTGTCTGTTTGGTACACTGATGATTGGTTCTTTTTCTGACTTTCATCTTCTGCTTGGTTATCTCTTTTCGTATCAGTCTCAATAGGACAAAGAGAAATCACTGGTTAGTATCTTATCGATAAACGTTTATGGAACAGCAGAGTTATGGATTACAGAAGTAAGAAAAAAACTTCTTCTATCGGGTAGGAGGTGTTTGGCTGGGCTTTATTGCAGTTATTTTAATTTTTAGTGAGTTCTTTCCTGAATATCTTGGTGAAGCGATCTTAGGTTGGGCTGCCATCGCAATTTTGATTGGTGTGCTAAATGAAATCAGCCAAAGAAAAGTAAAAAAAGGTCATAGACGGTCAATTCCAAGATAGCTAAAGCGCTTAATTATACCAACTACTAATGAACTCCGGCTCTCCAGTTGTTGATCTCTCATGCCCTGGAAATCGGAGGTTGTGGCGGTTATGATGTCCCCACTGTTGAAATTCGAGGGATCGATCATGGAAAAGAGATTTTCTTCAACGCTGTGCCGCCTTTTTTTCGGGCTGCTGTTCGCATCTTCCCCGTTCATTACAGCCGCCGCTCCCATTAATCAGCCTTCAGTCACAACCTCGGGTGAGCCGGCCGATGCGACCATGTCATGGGCTCTCTCTACCGCTGATACGGATCAATACACCCCGTTATACGATACTGAGGATGCCATCTCGGTTGAGCTGAGCATCCGTGTGGATGCGTCCTCTGTGGGGGCTGAACGTAATCTCTACCTGGTTGCCCGGGCTCAGGATAATTGGCATATGCGGGATAGCGAGGGGCGCTGGCTCAACTGGAACGGCCAGGTTGATGCATTGGTTCCCTTCACCCGTAAGACACTCTCCGAGACCGAAGTCGTCGATGTGCATGCTGGCGGACCCTTGCCGCCGGCAGAGTTTGCTGTGTATGGTGGTTATGAGGCGGAAGATGGTTCTGTTATCTATAATCAAGACCCCTTAACCTTCATCGTCTTCGACACCGACAATCCCACCCTGCATCGCTTCCGGCACAATGTCATGCTGCAAGGCTACTTGTCCGAAGCGATGATCGCAGCCTATGCAACGGATCGTCCGCTGCCCGATACAAGTCGTGAGGATTTCAGCCCGGCGCCGATAGACAGCATTAACCCGATATCTCTGACCAACACACAGGAGCAGGGGGTGGATGAGGCGGATCTGATCAAATCCGATGGGGTCCATTTCTATCGCTTTGGCTACTGCGGCTCAAGCACCAATACCTATTTCCGAAGCTGTCTCTTCACGTACGCCATAGCGGAGCAGCCCGCGTCAAACCGGTTGTTGAATGAGGTCGGCATACCGGGTGAGGGTGATGTTGAAGGCATCTATCTCCTCAACCAGCTCGGTGAAGGGCGCTCCGATATGGTGGTGACCGTAGGAGGAGACACCGTCAATGACTATGTGGATATTGGCTTCTTTGGGCCGCTATCGATCTGGGAGGAGCCCAGATACTGGTCGCATGGCACCAGTGAGGTGAACCTGTTTCGTCTGGACTCCGCAGATGCGCCAACCCATGAACGTACACTAAGCTTTGACGGTGCAATGATCTCCAGTCGAGTCATCGGCAATACACTCTATCTGGTTACCCGCTATACCCCCTATCTCGATGGACTGGATCAATACGCCGAGTACACAGGACAGTTTCAACACAATCGCACTCTGTTGGAGAGCGCTACTTTAAGTCAGTTGACTCCAACCTCTACCTTAGGTGATGAACCGGAACCGCTTATCGACACGGAGAGTTGTTATCTGGCACCAAGCGCCACCGTCGGTATGCTGGATCCCACCATCATCAATATCATCGCCGTTCCTCTGGCGGATCCTGACAGCTACCAAACCAGCTGTTTCATCGGTACCTCGGAAGTGCTCTATGCCTCACAAGAGGCGATCTATCTGGTGGCACAGGGCGCCGGTCAGACCCTTCTCGACAACGGTGAATACACTTCGATCAACGAGGTCCACAAACTGGCGTTGGTGGGTGATTCAGAGCGCGGCATGGCCGCAGAATATCGTGGCTCAGCTCAGGTGGTTGGTCATCTTGGTTATGAAGCAGAGTACAAATCCTACCGCATGGGTGAGTATCAGGGAGTGTTCCAAATTGCGACATCCATTGGCAGCCTGGGTTCAGTAAACAGCTCCACCAGCGTTACCCTGTTACGTGAAGCGGCGGATGGTGGCCGACTGGAAGTGGCCGGCAGGCTGGATGGGCTGGGGCGGCCGGGAGAAATGCTCTACGCCAGCCGATTTATAGGTAACCGGGGCTACCTGATCACTTTCAAAAAGGTTGATCCCCTCTATGTGCTGGATCTCTCCGATCCGGAGAATCCCGTGTCGTTAGGCGAATTGGAGGTGTCGGGCTACTCGGAATATCTCCACCCCGTGGGAGAGAACTATCTTCTCGGTATCGGTAAGGAGGCCGTTGATGCGGAGGGCTCGGGTGACCGGGGAGGATTGGGCTTTGCCTGGTTCCAGGGGGTGAAGGTCTCCCTGTTCGATGTTTCTGATCCCACCACCCCAACAGAGGTCAACTCACTCATATTGGGCGGCAGGGGAACCAGTTCGACGATCCTGTACCAGCCTCATGGGTTTGCATCACTGCCCCAGACAGATACATTGCCGATGCGCTTTTCGATCCCGGTGGATTTATACGATGAGCGTCCCGGTTATGTAAATCCGCCACCCAATGTGCTCTGGGGATGGACTCATACCGGCCTCTACACGTTCGATATCCGGTTGGGTGATACCCCCGGTGTCGAACTCGTAGACCGGTTCGTGGTGAGAGATAATGGCTTGAGCAGTTACTCTCATGGTGTTTGGAATGACAGGTCTGTCATCCTGGGGGATAGTGTTCACTATCTGCATGGTGATTCACTCTATTCATCGAATCTGCCAGCCAGGGAGTAACAAATCAACTGGCGTGGTTCAATGCTGCACTGGGAGGTGCAGCGGTATCAAGCAGCATCGGTGGATCCATCGGATACCCATCCCAATCAAAGGACAGAGTGCGATCAATGGATAGGATGCCTCGTTATAAATGCTATGCAGTGATTCTGTTTATCATGCTCTCCGGATGCGGCGGTGGGTCCGGAGAATCGATCAACCTGGAAGAGCAACCGGTCAACCCTTCAGCACTGCCCTTGCTCTCTTCGGGCGGTCACATCAGCCTGTTTAAATCGTTCAATGCGGAACAGCCGGCGGTTACCGACACGGCAATGCAAGCGCGTTGGAACGAGGCACTGAACAACGGTATGGATGTGGCCAGAATTCAGATCGACTGGGCCGATCTGGAGCCTCAACCGAATCAATACAATTCAGACCTGTTGTTGCAAGAGCTGACTGAGATGCAGCAGAGCGGACTTCAGGCCTTCGTTCTGCTGTCGACCATCGACAGTGAGGGTTACACACTGCCTCAGGATCTTTCGGACGAAAACTCCGGGACCAAACTGGTCAATGGTATCCGGTTCGACGATCCGCTCATCACCTCACGCTTTGAGAAGCTGCTTGATTGGGTTGTGCCAATGGTCGTGGAGTATGGTGGATGGGTGCTTGCTGTGGGTAACGAACCGGGGAACTTCCTGATGGACTACCCGGAAGCAGAGACATCTGTTGTCAATTTTCTGCGTACCGCAAGGAGTCATGTGCGAACCCTGGATGAGCGGCTCGCGGTAACCATGACACTGGCCTATGAGAATCAAGAGATGGGTTCCAGTTTCCACAGCTCCCTGCTGGCAGAGGTTGATGTGGCCGCCTATAACTACTATGCAATCAATCCCGCTCTCTTTTTTGAAGGAGACCTGTCGACTGTCAATCGGGAACTGGATGCAATGTTGAACGCGGCCGGTGACAAACCGGTCATCTTTCAGGAGTTAGGGGCATCTGCCGGTTATGAGGAGACAGATTCTCCGATGAGTGCCTCATTGAGTCGACAGACAGAGTTCTTTGATGCTTTTTTCAACAGGATGTCCGAGGAAGAGAGGATCAGGGTGGCGGTGATCTTTCAGCTGGTCGACTGGGACCCGGATCTGGTGGCGAGCGAATATGCCGAGGCACTGCGCGCAGATGGCCTGCCCGAAGCGTTGGTGCAACGCTTCTCAGAGTCGTATGAAACCATAGGGCTGATCCGCTATGCAGATGGGAGTTCACGCCCAGCATGGAATCGGGTACTGGAAGCGATCAGTCACTTCTCTCAGGCTCCATAGCAAACTCTGATGCCCTGGTTCTTCAGCATAAGATAGCCGCACTGAATCAACTGCCTTTCAATTGCTCTCTTTACGCTGCAGAAGCGGTTCCAGCAGATCCATTGGCAGAGGAAAAACCAGTGTGTGGCTCTTGTCACCGGCCACTTCGGTGAGCGTCTCCAGGTATCTAAGCTGAATCGCCTGGGGTTGTTCGGCAAGGATTTTTGCCGCCTCGAGCAGTTTTTCGGCGGCCTGCTGTTCGCCTTCCGCATGGATCACCTTGGCGCGTCTCGCCCGTTCCGCCTCGGCCTGGCGGGCAATTGCCCGGATCATACTGTCGTCCAGATCCACATGCTTGATCTCCACGTTGGAGACCTTGATTCCCCAGGTGTCGGTCTGTTGGTCGAGGATATTCCTTACATCGTTGTTGAGTCGTTCCCGTTCAGCCAGCATCTCGTCCAGTTCATGTTGGCCGAGTACGGAACGCAGAGTGGTCTGGGCAAGCTGACTGGTAGC
Organism: Candidatus Thiodiazotropha taylori; assembly: GCA_019100305.1. Classification (GTDB taxonomy): domain Bacteria; phylum Pseudomonadota; class Gammaproteobacteria; order Chromatiales; family Chromatiaceae; genus Thiodiazotropha. The sequence continues at coordinate 16,223 of JAHRHW010000038.1, forward strand.
CACCATATAGTCCTCAACCTGGATGATCGCCCGCTCAGGATCGAGTACGCGAAAGTAGACCACCGCATTGACCTTGACCGAGACATTGTCTCGGGAGATCACATCCTGGGAAGGTACATCCAAAACAATGGTTCTCAGATCAACCCTGACGAACTGCTGGATGACCGGAATGATGATGATCAAACCAGGACCTTTGACCCGCCAGAAGCGACCCAACATGAAGACCACGCCTCGCTCATACTCCCGCAGAATCTTCAGCGCAGAGGCGAGGAAGGCAATCAGTATAAATAGAACAACCGCATAGACGTAGAGCGTCATGATCACTTCTCCTTATCAGTCGGCATAACTTTCAGTATCATTCCCTCTCTGCCGGTAATCTCCACCCGCTCATCTTTTTTCAGGGGCTGTGCCGATTGGGCTCGCCAAATCTCACCGTGGACTCGGATATCCCCCTCGCCACTGAAGTCATCAACCACTACACCTTCACTGGTCAGCATCTCCTCACGGCCGCTCACCACAGGGCGGTTGCGCGATTTGATCGCCATGCCGATGACAAAGATCATGATGAAGGCGCTGCTGGCGGCGACCGCCAGGATCAGTGGCAGTGACAGGCCGTAACCGGCCTGGTCGGTATCGATGAGAATCAGAGAGCCGATGATGAAGGCGGCCACACCGCCGATACCCAGGGCACCGAAACTGGGGACAAAGGCTTCTGCCGCCATCAGTGCGAATCCGAGCAGGATCAATGCGACACCGGCGTAATTGATCGGTAGCAGGTGAAAGGCGTAGAGCGCCAAAAGCAGGGCGATCGCGCCCACAGTACCGGGAACGACGGAACCGGGATTGGCAAACTCATAGATCAGACCATAGATTCCCACCAGCATCAGGATATAGGCCAGGTTAGGATTGCTGATAATGCTCAACAACTGGCTTTGCCAGTCAGGCAGATGTTTCTCCAGGATGATGCCTTGCGTATTCAGGCTCTTTTTACCGAGCGGGAGCTGCACCTGTTTGCCATTCAGCTCAGCAAGCAGGGTGTTGATGTCTGCCGCAACCAGATCGATCACGCCCAGCTGCTTGGCTTCCTCCGCAGAGAGGCTGGCCGCTTCACGCACTGCCTTTTCCGCCCAATCGGCATTTCTGTTACGCAGCTTGGCGAGGCTGCGTATGTAGGCCGCTGCATCGTTGACGGTTTTATTGTTCTTTGCGTCCGCTACTGGGGGTGTGGCACTCTCCGGCTCTCCTTTCGCATTGGGTTTATCAGGACTGGTGTTGGGTGTGCCACCCAGCGCTACCGGTGTGGCGGCTCCCAAATTGGTAGCCGGCGCCATGGCGGCGAAGTGGCTGGCGTAGAGTATGTAGGTGCCGGCACTGGCGGCTCGAGCCCCGCTGGGCGCCACGTAGGTGACCACCGGAACCTGGGAGGCGATGATCCGTTTTATGATCGCCCGCATCGAGGTGTCCAGGCCGCCTGGAGTATCCATCTGCAGCAACACCAGCTCTGCAGATTCACTTTCCGCCTTGCTCAGCGCTCTGTCCAGGTAGTCTGCAGTAGCGGGGCCGATGGTACCGGAGACCTCGAGCAGCAGAGCCTTTGGA
>JAHRHW010000352.1 GCA_019100305.1 Candidatus Thiodiazotropha taylori
TCCGAGGGTCAGGACCTGATGGTGAAACTGGAATACGCTCGACACTATGCCCGATTGGTATTTGATAAAACTCTACATGACAGATTACTCAATGAGGTACTGCAGGCCGATCCGGTAAAAAGCGGCCTGACATTGAGTAACATCATGGCACAGCAACAAGCCAAGTCATTGATTGAAGAAGATTATTTTTAACAACCAACAGATGTAACATCTTGTAAACAGTGAACATCTATACTACGGTAGTTGAATCGACTGACAGCACCGCGGAACGGATTGCACCCCGGGGTAACCGAGCAAATACCCCACAAACCCCAATGACATTCTCCCTGCATGAGTCCAAACAGATCAGTCTCACGTATAAACAGAGAGTCAGGACCGCTAGGATTTGTGATAACGGGCACAATCACTGACTTCACTCTTTGACCTTAAGAGGATTAGACACATGTTCCGCCTGCTGGCCATTCTCATCATGACACTCACGCTGCTCCCAGTCAGTCATGCCAAGACCACTTTGAAAATCGCCACTCTGGCACCGGATGGCACCAGCTGGATGAAGCAGATGCGGGCGGCTGCGAAAGAGATCCATAAGAAGAGTGAAGGACGGGTAAAGATCCGCTTCTACCCCGGTGGCGTCATGGGTAACGACAACAGCGTGCTGCGCAAAATCCGAATCGGCCAGTTGCAGGGTGGTGCCATCACCGGAGGCGGCTTGAGCAGTATCTACTCCGACGCCCAGATCTACACGCTGCCGTTCCAGTTCCGCAACCTTGAGGAGGTGGATGCGGTACGCGAGGTCATGGATAAACGGATCATCGATGGCTTGCAAAAGAAGGGATTCATCAGTTTCGGCCTGAGTGAAGGTGGATTTGCCTACCTGCTATCCAACTCACCGGTCAAGACCACCGACAACATGAAAGGGCTCAAGATCTGGATACCGGAAGGCGACAAGGTGAACGCGGAGATATTCAGTAAACTGGGTATCTCACCGATCCCCCTGCCCTTGACCGATGTACTGACCGGCCTTCAGACCGGCTTGATCGATACCATCGCCAGCGCCCCCATCGGTGCGATCGCACTGCAGTGGCATACCCGGGTCAACTATCTGACTCAGGTCCCGCTCGCCTATCTCTACGCCACACTGGTGATCAAGGAGAAGGCCTTCAACAAACTCACTGAAGCCGACCGGGCACTGGTCAAACAGCCCCTCCAGTCCACCTTCGTCAAACTCAACCAACAGAATCGTAAAGACAATATCGCCGCTCTCTCTGCCCTCAAAAAACAGGGCATCGAGTTCATCAACCCGACCGAACAACAGCAACAGGCTTGGGAGCAGCACGCTAACATAACGCTGCAGAGCTTGCGCAATGAAGGCGTGGTCTCAATCGAACTGTTGGAAGAGATGCAGAATCTGATCCAGTTGCAACGCGATTCGAATCCAGTCACAAAACAGACTGAAGAGATCTTGATCAATCGTCGCGATACCGCACTCAAATCGAGTTTGAATGAGACCCACTCGCTGCAGTAAGCAGAGGGACTGCACCGGAGAGCAGATTAAAGACAATCTGTCCGGCATTTCGATCAAGGTGAGGCTTGCAGTGGATAACCTATGCAGAGAGAATGTTACCCAATCTGCAACTGAGTATCGTTGCAAAGGATATCCAACTGAGACCTGATGAAGCGATGGATTCATTCATCGATCAACAACAGACGTTATCCTTAAAACCAATCACTCACACTGCAGGTATCGCTAGCCATGCCGGAAATGAATCTGTTTAAACCAGATAGGGCGGATGGAGAGAAAGAGAATCTGGAGACTCTGTTGAGCAGGAAAAACGTCACGATCGAACGTATCCTGAGTCCGCCGAATAGTATCACTGAGATTCTGCAACAGCCCCATGACGAGTGGATCAGCATTCTACAGGGTAGTGCAAAACTCGAAATGGATGACACACAACAAAATCTTCATCGAGGGGATTGCGTATTGATTCCAGCCAACACACCCCATCGCGTGCTGACAACCAGCCACCAGCCTCACTGCATCTGGCTCACGGTACATATACGTTAATTTCCATCCGGTTCTGCGGCAACGCATCATTTCCGATTACTCAAAACCAGTGCATGGAATCGATATGCATACCAACAGGTCACGCCATAAATCACTGGGTGTGAAGATGGATAGCGGTTTCACGCTCTGGTGAAACACCTATTAGGCCACGAGTATGAATAGCAAGCATATTGAGCTGATCCATCTACTGTTCTATGAGGCAGAGAAATTAAAAATCCCATTGTGGCTAAGTGGTGGGTGGGCTATTGATGCAAAAAGAGGCCAAGTAACCTGGCAGCACGAGGATATTGATGTTACATATCCTTCAGATCAAGGAAATAACTTTATTGCGTTGCTGCTCAGACTAGGCGGCAACATTACGCAACAAACATCTTACGGTTTTCTCGCTAGTCTTCAGGGGGTTCTCATTGACTGTGAGCCATGCACTCTCGTCGGAGACAGCTACGAGCTAGATGGGCCACCGTCAGGCGCATGTCCGATGGAAAAATTGGGGAAGTTAGATAATATACCAATCCGTTGTATAAGTTGGGAGGCAGTGCTGTGGGATTACTTTTACTATATTGAAGAGGTTCCACTAAGCAAGTGGCGCTCTAAGGATTTCTCTAACTTCGAGTTGGTTAAGGCATTTTATGGCACAGCAAATACACAAAAATTATACGAGCAATTCAAAACACAATGTGTGGGCTGACAAGTCAAAGGCACTCGAACAGCCGAAAGCTGCCACGCTCGCGCATCGCTATGCCGCTTTTGGCTGGCGTTGATTTGCAAGGTCAGAAACTGGAATAACTATCTATCTTGATATGTCGCTATAATCGATCCCCATGATAAATCTGCTCCAGACCATTCGCCAGGTCATCCACCGCTTCGAGGAGTTGCTCACGGCAATTCTGCTGGGTGGCATGATACTGCTGGCAGGCAGTCAGATCGTACTGCGCAATCTGTTTGATTCCGGTCTGATCTGGGCAGATCCCAGCTTACGCATCATGGTGTTATGGATCGCCCTGCTGGGTGCCATTGCAGCCACCAGGGAGAATCGGCATATCCGTATCGACCTGCTATCCCATGTGCTTTCAAAACGCAGTCAATCCCTGCTAGCCGTTGTGCATGATCTGTTCAGCGCCCTGGTCTGTGGCTTGATTGCCTGGCACTCAGCCCGTTTTGTCTACTTCGAGTGGCAGGACGGCACCCAGCTGTTCTCCATACTGCCGGCCTGGATCGGAGAGATCATCATACCGATCGGCTTTACCATCATGACCATCCGTTTCATCGTCAACATCCCGCTGCATCTGATGAACAGGAAGAGCGCATGATCGTCACCATTGGCCTGATCCTGCTGGCACTGAGTGGTGCACCGCTGTTTGTGGTGATTGGTGCAGGAGCCCTGTGGGGCTTCTATCAATCTGAAATCGACCTGTCCGTGGTGGCCATCGAGTTTTTCAGACTGGCAGAGACACCCGTTTTGCTCGCCATTCCTCTATTCACTTTTGCAGGGTACCTGTTGAGTGAAGGCAATGCACCAAGTCGCCTGGTCAGGTTGACCCAATCCCTGCTCGGCTGGATGCCAGGGGGCATGGCCTTTGTCGCCCTGATCGCCTGTGCCCTGTTTACCGCCTTCACCGGTGCTTCCGGTGTGACCATTGTGGCACTGGGCGCCCTGCTCTATCCGGCATTGAAACAGGCTGGCTACAAAAAGAGTTTCAGCCTCGGCCTGGTAACAACCTCAGGCAGCCTGGGCCTGCTGTTCGCACCGGCTCTGCCATTGATTTTGTATGCCGTGGTGGCCCAACAGCTGGGTATCGGTGGTTCGATCACAGTGGACGATATGTTTCTCGCCGGCATTCTGCCGGGACTGCTGATGCTGTTCATCCTCATGGCCTGGGGACTCCACTCCGGCCGCCACCTGCAACTCACCCCCTTCTCCTTTGCGGAAGCCCGCAGCGCAATCAAATCTGCCACCTGGGAACTGCCCTTGCCGGTGATCCTGCTTGGCGGTATCTACAGTGGCTACTTTGCCATCTCTGAAGCAGCGGCGGTTACTGCGGTCTACGTACTGTTTGTTGAAATGGTGATCCATAAGGAGATCTCGTTTCGCCAGCTACCCCGTATAATGCATGAGGCCATGCTATTGGTCGGCGGCATATTGGTCATACTTGGCCTCTCCCTGGCATCCACCAACTACATGATTGACAGCGATGTACCCGGGATACTATTCAATTGGCTGCATGAGCGGGTACACGACCCACTCACCTTTCTGATCCTGCTGAATATCTTTCTGCTGATACTCGGCACCATGCTGGATATCTTTTCCGCTTTGGTGTTGATGGTTCCACTGCTGCTGCCGGTTGCGGTGGAGTATGGTATCGACCCTGTCCACTTGGGCATCATTTTTCTGGCCAATATGCAGATCGGTTATTTCACCCCTCCCGTGGGCATGAATCTGTTCATCGCCAGTTACCGGTTCGGCAAACCGATCGCCGAGATATACCGCGCCACCCTTCCCTGGTTTCTGCTCCTTTTCGGCGCGGTATTGGTGATCACCTACTGGCCCTCACTCTCTCTTGCCCTGTTGAACCGGAGTTGAGGCAAGCCTCTACCCCAAAACTCAAACAGGGCCAGTCCCAGCAGGATCAACCCGGTACCCAACCAGACCCGCTGATCAATCTGCTCACCGTTGAGCCACTGCCCGGCCAGCAAGGCGAACAGCGGAGTGATCAAGGTGATCAGTGCGACCTTGGTG
>JAHRHW010000353.1 GCA_019100305.1 Candidatus Thiodiazotropha taylori
TCAGATTCATGCTGCCGTCTTTCAGATGGCCGGTGACGAAGGTGACCGACTGGGCATAGTCCCGATGGGTCAGCGGAATTCCGGAGTAGGTGGCACAGCCCGCTGCTGCAGTGATTCCCGGAATCACCTGAAACGGCACCCCTTCAGCGGCCAGGGTATCGATCTCCTCACCACCACGGCCGAAAATAAAGGGATCCCCCCCCTTCAGCCGCAATACCCGCTTGCCCTGTTTGGCGAGCCTAGCCAGCAGTTTGTTGATCTCTTCCTGGCGCATGGCGTGCTTGTCGCGCTCCTTGCCCACATAGACATGCTCCGCATCGTGACGGGTCATCTCGAGAATCGGTTTTGCGACCAGTCGGTCGTAGACCACCACATCCGCCTGCTGCATCAGACGCAGCGCGCGGAAGGTCAGCAGGTCCGGGTCACCCGGTCCGGCGCCCACCAGATAGACCTCACCCATCTCCTGATCCAGACGGGGATCTGCCAGAAGACGCTCCATCAGCTGATCCGCCTCCTCATCGTGGCCGGAAAAGACCCGCTCAGCGACCCCTCCTTCCAGTACCCGGTCCCAGAACAGGCGCCGCTCCTCCGGTTTGCTGAAATGGTCCTTCACCCGCTGGCGAAAGCGGTTGCACAGATCCGCCAGGCGGCCGTAACCTGCGGGGATCAGGGATTCCAGTCTGGAACGGATCAGACGCGCCAGTACCGGCGATGCCCCACCGGTAGAAACGGCAGCTACCACCGGTGAGCGGTCGATGATTGAGGGGACGATGAAACTGCACAATTCAGGCTGGTCCACCACATTTACGGGTGTTCGTCTGGCGTGGGCGAGCTCGGCAATATGCCGATTGAGTTGCGGATCGTCGGTGGCGGCAATCACCAGATGATGCTCGTTGATATCCTCATCCTGGAAGCCTCGCGCCTGGTGGTTGAGACGTCCCATATCCCGCCAAGTGGTCAGATCATGGGTCAATTCAGGGGAGACCAGAACCACATCTGCGGCGGATTTGAGCAGTAGTGCGATTTTTCTTTCAGCGACTGCGCCGCCGCCTACCACCAGGCATGATTTGTTTCTGATGTTCAGGAAAATTGGGAAAAAATCCATAAAATACAACCGGTTAATGAGTGTCTACTAGTCAAGACTTTGTCATTGCGAGACTCTAGCATGAGTCAATCACACGAAAAAAGCCAGGGTTTAGGCGGCTAATCAAACTTGCAATATTTAAACACATTAATATACTAATTGACCCTGTTTTTAGAGATATTGAGGCTGCCCGAACGTGATGATAAAGGAAATAGACGCTTCCGATCTTGAAGCCCGCATGGCCAAAGACGGTGATTTTCTGCTGCTGGACATCCGCAGTGCCGGTGAACTGGCGCAGGGGGTGTTACCGGATGCGGAGCATATTCCTATGCATCTGATTCCTGTTCGCATGTCCGAGCTGCCAAAAGACAAGGATCTGATCCTCTACTGCCACAGTGGAGCGCGCTCCTACCACGCATGTGCCTATCTGGCGCAGCAGGGATTCGACAATGCAGTCAATCTGCGCGGTGGTATTCTCGGTTGGGCGAGATCGGGTTATCGTCTGGAGACCAGGCTGGCCAGCTGAGGCCAACCGCCTGAAAAGATTTACAGGCAGTCCTGAATTGGTTTCGGGTCTGAGATTTTTGGAGGGAATTGGAGCGGACAGAAGCTTGCGTTTGTAAGTCGCTTGTCATATAAAGGTCCGTCTGATTTTTACCCAAAAACGATACACACACACAATTTAATAAGCTGGAGGTCATACCATGGCAGATTTTGATCAAGAACTGGACGCAAGCGGACTCAACTGTCCCCTGCCGATTCTGCGTGCGAAAAAAACCCTGAATGGTATGGAGTCCGGTAAAGTTCTGCACATCATTGCAACTGATCCAGGCTCAGTTAAGGATTTCGAAGCCTTCGCCAATCAGACTGGCAATGAGCTGATGGAATCCAAGGAAGTCGGCGGTAAGTTTGAATTCCTCATCAAAAAGGCCTGATCAGCGATCAGTTTGCCAATCCCACTAGGGACTTAATTGGAGACGAAGCAATGTCAGACGAGAAAAAGTTAGCGATTATTGCGACTAAAGGCTCTTTAGACTGGGCCTATCCGCCATTCATCCTGGCCTCAACAGCTGCTGCACTGGGCTACGAAACCGAGATCTTCTTCACTTTCTACGGTCTGCAGCTCCTGAAAAAGGATCTGGATCTGGAAGTGACCCCTCTGGGTAATCCCGGTATGCCCATGCCGATGGGTATGGACAAGTGGTTCCCTGTGGTCGGTCTGGCACTGCCAGGCATGCAGGGCATGATGACCAGCATGATGAAGAAAAAAATGGCTTCAAAAGGCGTTGCCGACCTGGCTGAATTGCGTGAGCTCTGTCAGGAAGCTGAAGTCAAGCTGATCGCCTGTCAAATGACAGTGGATCTGTTCGAAATGAATACCTCTGAATTCATCGACGGTATCGAATACGCCGGTGCCGCCCGGTTCTTCGAATTCGCCGGTAACAGCGATATCTGCCTTTACATTTAACCCTTAGTAAATGCAGTCACGGCGCCGCCCCACAAGGGCGGCGTTTTTTTTGCGCTTGAAAAAGTCAGGTTAGGTTCTGCATGCAAGCCGCTAATGCCAGCCAATCGCCACAGGCAAACGCAAAATATTTCGACTGGATAGCCGCTCTTGCCGGTATTGAGCGGGGATGTTGATCACACGAATTGTTGAGATGAAAAAAGGTGCGGCTGACTGCCGCACCCGAATTTCTACCCATTTGGGTGGATATGGATCTGTGGTTTTTACATGAAGGTCTTGGTTACGCCGAGACCGAACAGATGCACACTGGAGTCATAGGTGCCGTTCACCGCGGTGGTGCCGTTCAGCTCTTCACCGGCAACGGCTGCTTTGCTGCTGTTGACAGTCCGTTTGTCGAAATCGACATACATATAGGCCACATCGAATGTCCAGCCATCATCGATGGTGTGTCCAACGCCCAGGCTGTAGAGCTGACGATCCGCATCAGGTACTCGCGGACTGAAATAGTCATCTTTCTGTGGGGTTTCGTCGTAGGTGTAGCCAATCCGCAATTGGGTTGCCTTGGTGAAGTCATAGGTCACGCCAAGACGGTAGGCGGAGGCGTTGTCGAAGTCATTGACACTGGTAAAGATGTTGGAGCCGTACTGCTCGTTTTTGACTTCCAGGGTATCGAACTTGTTCCAGCCGGTGCGGGTGTAGTCAAATTCGATCGCCAGCTTTTCAGTGGCTTCATAGCGTGCCCCAACCTGCAGACGCCAGGGCAGCTCAAGGGTTGCTGTGACCTCGTCTGACAGGGTTGAGGGCAGTACGCCGACATCATCATCCAGGGTGCCTTCCGCTTTAATTTTCGAGCTTGAGTGGTAACTCAGGCCGAAACTCCAGCTATCCACCACCAGCAGGCCACCCAGGTTGAAACCGACCCCCTGGCCGTCACCTTCCAGATTGAAGCCCGGATAGGTGCCGCCGTCGTTGAGAACGCTGTTGAACAGCACTTCCCGCATCCAGTAGTAGTCGACACCGATCGCCAGAGCGGCCTGATCGTTGAGTTTGTAGGAAGCGCTGGGGCTGAAGGCGACGATCTCAAGCTTGGTCTGTGTCGGCATGAATGAACCCAACGGATATTGATCGCTGTAGGTATCCGTCTCCCAGTCCGTCTCCAGACCGAAGGGGGCATTGACTGAGATACCCAGGGACCACTCCTCGTTGAGGGTGTCGTGTGCCGATATGGCCGGTACGGCAACCAGTTCGTTGCCTTCACTGTCGACTGTTCCAGATCCGGTATCGACGCTCAGATCGGGCAGTACCAGGTTGGTCCCCAACGAGACGGAACTGCCTTCGTGGAAGGACATGGCAGCCGGGTTGTAGGGGATGGCTCCCAGGATTTCGTGATTTGCGACCAGCGCGTTGGATAGGGCTGTGCCTGCGATGCTCAGCTCCGGAATGGCGAAGCCTGAGGCCTGTGCCCCTGAACTGGTCATCAGCAGGGCCGAACTGCAGGCGACTGCTAGGGCAGTGGCTTGAAATTTATTTTTATGGTGCATGCGGATCCTCCACCTTTCTGTTGTTATGTCCAGACAGTCCCTTCTTGATTTATTGTTAGGTCCTGATTGAGTCTGGTGCGATTCGATATCCTGATCAGACCATTTATCATCCATCGGCGAGTTCAGTCAAACTGAAGATCGGTTAAATGTGCTAACAGGCCTTAGCAGAAATTACCACAACCTGTCTCCGGGAAAAAAGGAAAAGTGTATCAGCGCTCCCTAAAGCTAGCTGTTTGTGGTATAAAAAGTGTTTATCCATACAAAGAACAACTGATTGGGCATCATAGACATATGGCGGATCGTAGATTACAGGTTTTTCATACAGTTGCGCGTCTTTTAAGCTTTACCAAGGCGGCAGAGACCTTGCATATGACCCAGCCGGCCGTAACCTTTCAGGTACGTCAACTGGAAGAGTATTTCAACACCCGGCTGTTCGACAGAACCCACAACCGGATCAGCCTGACCGAGGCTGGCGAACGGGTATTCAGTTACGCCGATCGAATTTTCGACCTCTATGCGGATATGGAGAACTCCGTCCGGGAGATGACCGGAGAGATCCGTGGTGCATTGACCATTGGTGCCAGCACCACCATCGCGGAGTATATGCTGCCCTCGCTACTGGGGGATTTTGGCACACGTTATCCGGAGGTGACGATCCATCTGCGGGTTTCTAACTCCGAAGGGATTGTC
>JAHRHW010000354.1 GCA_019100305.1 Candidatus Thiodiazotropha taylori
AGCGAATGCTTTGGCGCCGATCTCCTTGGCATTAAGCGGCGCGTTTTGCACCCCCCCGGAAGCACTCACATGTGCACCTACATATTTCATATCAAAGCCCTATAAATGGACGGTATAATCAGGAAGTCGAGGATTCAGTGGGGCACCACTTCAGCGACTGAATCCCTCAATCCGATGAGTTTGATCGAGGCAGAAACAAGCCAACTTACTCGGAGCGTTTGGTTGGGGTCCAGATCTCCTGCCGGGTTCCAGAGAGGTATTTTAGCCAGGCCTTCAGAATCGACACATTCACCGACACGAAGAATAGCGGCAATTTCACCAGTGGCACTGCTTTCTGCAACGATTCGCTGAATGCCGCCACCGCAGCAATAGCATAAAACAGAAGCTGCAGCAGCAGAAGCACCAGGTAGAAGGGACTATCCAGCAAAAACAGATTACTGACCAGCAGTGAGATGAGGAAAAAAGGCACCAGCCATCTGGCCAGTTTGTGTGAGATCAAATAGAGCGAGAAGCGTGGGTAGTTGAACGGATTTAACAGCTTCGCTTTCTTGAACAACGCGGTAATTCCACGAATCAAGGTTCGCACTTTACGGTTGAACTCATCCTTATGGGATTCAGCCGCCTTCATATAGCCAAATGACTCGGAGATCGAGATCGCCCGATAACCCTGCTCTACGGTATTAAGAACCGAGTAAAAGTCGGGAGCGACACCCTCGATGAAAGGGGTGACAATCTCCTTTCTCTGCGCATAGAGCGAGCCGCTCGCGCCGACGATCGAACCGGTGACCGACTCCTGTTTGCGTAAGAAGAGCTCATACTTTCCATACAAACCCTCACCACTCCCTCCCTCGATAAGGTCCTCACCCGACACGCAACCCATCTCCGGCAAGGCAAATGGACGAACGATCTCGGTGATAGCTTCGGCATCAAACATGATCGAGGCGTCCGAAAAGACGATGATATCGCCGCTGGCAGCCTGCAGCCCCGCATTCAGAGCATTCGCCTTGCCTTTTCGCTCCTCAAGTTCGATGAAGGTCAGGTTCTCAATCCCCTGAAACTCCTTTACGATCTGTACGGTGTTGTCCGAAGAGCCATCAGAGACAATCAGGACCTGCAGGTTACCGGAAAAATTCAGCGCTTTTGTATTATCAAGCTTGCGCTCGATCACCGCCTCTTCATTGTGTACCGGGATTATGAGAGTAACTGAGAGATTCTCTGGGTATTGGAGGGATTTGTAATCGATGCCGCGACTGACTCTATTGATTGCCATCAACAGAAACGGATAGCCGAAATAGGCGTAAAAGACCAGCAAGAATGAGCCCCAAAGCACAAATTCCATAGTATCTCTGCAAGTGAAGTGTGGTAATTCCATCTCGAAATCGCCAGGAATTATGCCATTTTCAACGCTATTTTGTAATAGTAGACTGAGTACCATGCCCAGCATCCCTGCGATCTTGGCAGAGTTCACCGGTTGCAAAGCTGAAATACAGAGCACCCCCCCTTTGAAAGCCTTTTGGAATAACCCTTTCTCCCCGGAAAGAGCGGCTCCAGACACCATTGATCAGACCTGAAAAGAGGCAATTACGGTCAGAATAAGTGGCTGGATCCAGACAGAGACGCCACCACCGGCCATTGGTTTGGAATCTGCCGGCTGCATACGATATATTGCCATATAATCTCCGCACCCTTTTTGGAAATAATCGCTAAGCTTGAGTGAATAGCACCGATGGAATCGACATCAGAAGCCAACAATCCCGATATTGCGCTCTCATTCATTATCCCAACGATGAATGAAGCAGACAATATTGGCAGATTGATCGACTCCATCCAGCAGCACAATGAACAAGGTAGTTATGAAATCATTGTGGTGGACAACGGATCTCAAGATCAGACCCGTGCAATTGCTGAGACCAAAGGAGCCACCGTCCTGCTTGAGCCTGAACTGAATGTTTCAGCTTTGCGTAACACCGGTGTCGCAGCCAGTCGAGGCACCATCTACATATTCCTTGATGGGGATATTGAACTGACCGAAGCCTGGGCAGAGGAGTTTCCCCATACACGCAAACTGCTGGAGGAGAACAGTAACATTCTGACCGGATCAAAATGCAGTATTGCCAATCAGGACAACTACTTGGAAAAGTACTGGTTTGCCAACAGCGCAGGGCACTCCAGCAACTATGTCAACAGTGGTCATCTGATTATCCATAAGGAGCTGTTTTCCAAATTGCACGGCTTCAACCCCGAACTTGTTACCGGTGAAGACACGGATCTTTCAGTTCGAGCCAAGACAGAGCATAACGCGTCGATCGTCAACAATCCGAAACTGAAGGTTCTGCATCACGGCTACCCAAACGATCTGTTTACCTTTGTAAAACGGGAAGCCTGGCATGGTACCAGAACGAGTCGATTCATCGATGTCATCTGCTGTTCCAATATTCAGCTGGCCACCAATGTTTTTCTGATTCTGCACTTGGTACTTATTATTGCCCTTGTTTTACAGGCGTATAATATGGCCCAACTCTCTGCTCTACTGATTGTATTGCTGCTATTCGCATCGGCGCTCTACAAATATGGGGCAAACATAGTGCTGATCACGGTAAATAGCGGAATTTTCTACTTCTACTACCTAGGCAGAAGCATTTCGATTCTCAAGTGTCTGTTCAGGCTTTGTTGACCCGCTGACTGTTCAGGCTGAATCGACACGGCATGAAGCCCACTACAGAATGCTGTTATAGACCTCTGCCATTCTGGCCAGACGGATATTTGAATCGAACTCCTCTCTTATCCTCTGCTCCGCCTTGTCAGTCTTATCGAGGTATTGCTGCGGAGAATCGAGAAAGGATCGGATCGAATCGGTCATCTGCTGTCGATTATCCGCTTCAATAAGCGTACCAACCAGATCGCTATCGATGATCTCTGAAGTACCGCCAACGTCTGTGGCGATAATCGGTACCCGCATCAACATCGACTCAAGTACCACATTCGGCATACCTTCCGTTGATGAGGCCTGAATAACAAGATCCAGTTCGCTGTAGACCGGCTGCATATCCTTGATGAAACCGGCGAATACGACAACATCCTGCAGACCGAGGCTTTCTGTCAGCTTACGCAGGTTCTCCTCCTCAGGACCGATGCCGATCAAAAGCAGTTTCACTTTATAGCCTTCATCCACCAGCGGCTTGATTGAGTAAAGCAACTGATCCTGACGTTTCTCAGGACTCAATCTGCCAATTTTCCCAATCAGCGTGGTGTCTCCGGAGACGCCCAGACTCCGCCGCAGTTTGTCGCCCTCCTCGATACGATAGTGTTGCGTATCAAGTGCATTGCGGACCGTAACAAAGTGTTTCGAAAAAGGTTGGATTCTTTTAAGCTTCGACTGTGTTTTATCGGAAACGGTAATAACAAGATCAAAAAAGTAGGCCAGCATCAGTTTATCGATAAACAGCAGAAGCCGCCTTTTCAAACTATTCGCCACCCAGCCATGGGCTGTGGATACGACCGGAATTTTCAATTTTCGAGCTGCAATAAGCCCAAACAGATTAGACCGAAGATCGTGTGTGTGAATAACGTCAATTGGAGTAGTTTCGTGATATTTCAGAATCTGACCAATGATTGAGAAATCGAGCGTCTTGCTTTCTGTGATCTCAAAACAGTCCAAGCCTCTCTTTTTTGCCTGGGTGAGGTAGTCGGAGTCACTTTTATCTTCAGATTTGAAAGTCGCGATTTTGATCTCAATATTCTGTTGTCGGAGTCCCGCAGCAACCTCAATAATGGTACGCCCTGGGCCGTCATACCAGGGAGAGTCCCGAATATCGAGAATTACCAGTTTATCTTTTCTCTCATCCACAACCTTTCCCCTGATCATATCGCCAATTCCACCTCCAGACTGAAGGTGACTTAGAGTCTGTTTGCCAATAGAGGCTTAATCTTTTGATATATCTGTTGGCGCTCACTGGCATTGAAGATAATCCAAAATGAGATTATGAGGTAAACCATCGAAGCACCAATCACCAAACCAAAAAACTGCGTCATACTTCCGATTGCCATATAGTAACTGATGTACAGCACCATCAATAGAAATGGTACTGCTGCCAATGTCGGCCTCAGGTAACTCGACAGATAGTATCTCGTTAAATTCATGCCGATCACTCTGGTTGTATAGATAGGCAGAATAACAGCTGTCAGAATGATATGTGGAATAGCGGTACCCAGAGCCACACCAGCCACGCCATAGTAATGGAGCAACACAATACTCAAGCCGAGATTGGTTATCGCCTCACCAATCCGGAAGAAAGCGAGCATTTTGTGCTTGTCCAGACCATATAACACACTGGAGAGTGTTTGATGCGGCGCTGAAAAGATTTGCGAAACCGCCAAAATCAACAGCACCAAACCTGACAACTCACGAAACTCCTCACCCATCCATAGTGCGATAAACTCTCCACCAAGGAGTATGAACACCAACACCACAGGATAGGAGATGAACAGCGTCAACTTGGAACCGTCAATCACCGTTTTATCGATCCGCTGATGATCATCCAGAGCGCTGTAGCGTGCCACCATCGGCATCAGCACTCTGGCAGTAACCACCACCAGCTGTCTCAGGTACTCGACCAGAGTTCCGGCTATGGCGTAGAAGGTCACCGAGGCAACGGGCATGAAGATACCAATCACAATGGCATCTGTCATGAATACGATTTTCTGCCCCAGGTTGTTGATCAATACGAAGGTACTGTAGTTGACAATCTTTCTCACCACTTTGCGAAAAGCCGCATCGAT
>JAHRHW010000355.1 GCA_019100305.1 Candidatus Thiodiazotropha taylori
GGAGAGGGGCTGGGGGAGAGGGGGAGAATCCATCAGCACCCTCCCATGTATAAATAATCCACAAGATAATGATTAATTTTTTCCATGCAGTGCGACTTAAGCCTAATGACATCAAACGCAAGATGTTCACCCTCTCCCCAACCCCTCTCCCATCAAGGGAGAGGGGCTTTTAGGAATCTGCTTGGCGAATTATGAGTTAACGGGACAGCAGTGATGCAGAATAAAAAGACCATAATGTTTTGTGAAGGTAATATCGATGGCACTATCGGTGGGTCATACTACAGCTTGCTCTATCTGACCCGTGGGTTGGATAAAACCAAATACACACCAGTTGTCGTATTTCATAGAGACAATGCCTTGATTCCCGAGTACAACAAGGCAGGCGTCAGAACCCTGGTTGTGCCCTCATTCGATCCGATTCTGTTTCAAGCCAATAAAATTCCCCTCTTGAGTCCGATCATCAAGATCGTTCAGAAACTGGCTAATCTGTTCGGCTATCTGTTTGTGTATGGTCATAAATATAAAAAACTTCTGCAGGAGAACTCAGTCGACCTGCTGCATCTGAACAACTCCATCATCCGCAACAATAATTGGATCGTGGCAGCGTTGATGGCAAGGGTTCCCTGCATAACCCACGAGCGCGGTATCAATGAACACTATCCGGCTATCTCGAAGTTTCTTGCCAGGCGTCTGAGGGCGATTATCAGTATCTCCAACTCGGTTACCGAAAGACTGACCGATAATGGTATTGATAGCGAACAGATTGTCACCATACACAACGGTATCGATCCGGATGATGTCAGGCTGAAGGTGTCGGATCAGAATATGCAGAAGCAGCTGAAGATCGGCGATGACTTCAATGTGATCGGGGTGATTGGCAATATCAAGGAGTGGAAAGGGCAGGAAGTTGCTGTCCGGGCGATGCGCAAGGTGGTCGATGCTTTTCCGAAAACGGTTTGCCTGTTGATCGGCGATACTTCGAAAGAGGATGCTTACTATCAGGAGAGGTTGAAGACACTGATCAGCGAGCTGGGACTTGAGTCGAACATCATCTTTACCGGTCATGTGAGCAATGTGCCCGATTATCTCAATGTTCTGGATATCATGCTGCATACTTCGATTGATCCCGAGCCTTTCGGTCGGGTGTTGATTGAGGCAATGTCCCTGTCGAAGCCTTTGATCGCTTCAAACGATGGGGCGATTCCGGAAATCGTGGAGCATGGAAAAACCGGCCTGACATTCACCCCTGGGGATCATGCCCATCTAGCGGAGTCAGTTATCAGTTTGTTGCAAGACAGGGATTACGCGGAACAGATCGGTAAAGCGGGGTTTGACCGATTGATGGATCACTTTCATATCAAAGTGAATGTGCAGAAGACTGAATCACTTTATGGAATGTTACTGAAAGAGAATTAAGTGGTTATCCTGTTCTCCGTCATTGGATTTTTTGATTGATCGATAGTGGCCTTCATTCGCGGCGAATGAGTGTTCCGCATTAACGCTTCTTCTTCACCACCTGACAGATGAGGCTGCCTTTGTGCAGTCTGGCCTGCAACTCATCCCCCAGTTCCACTTCAGCGGCATCGGTGATGATTGCATTGGTTGTCGGACTGCTGACAATCGCATAACCCCGTCCCAGTGTGTTCAGCGGGCTCAGGTTGTGCAGATCCCGGCCAAGCTGTGTGAAGCGGGTCTGTTCCCGGTTCAGGCGTTGTGTCACTGCGCGCTGCAGTCGTTGCTCCAGGCTGGTGGTTTGCTGCATCAGCCGTTTGAGCCGTTGTTCCGGTGTCTGTCTGGCCAGGCGGGTGTGAAGCCGGTCAATACGCTGGTGCTTTTGCAACAAATTGAAATGAAACTGTCGTGACAGACGATCGGATAGCTCATCCAGGCGCTGAGCCTGCTGCTGCAGACGTCTTTTCGGGTGCTGGATCTGCAGGCGTTTGAGCAGTGCAGAAAAGTGCTGCTGTAGCTGTTGCAGCCGCTGTTGCTGGTTCTGCTTCAAGCGTCTGGTGACAGCATGCAGACGCTGTTGCCACTCCAGTTGATCCGGGGTGACCAGCTCAGCCGCCGCCGAGGGAGTGGCTGCCCGTCGGTCCGCCACAAAGTCGGCGATGGTAAAATCGATTTCGTGGCCGATACCGGTTACCAGCGGGATGCTGAGTTGATGGATGGCCCTGGCAACCTGCTCTTCATTAAACGCCTGCAGATCCTCCAGTGAGCCGCCACCCCGGCTTAAGATCAACAGGTCGCACTCCTGGCGCCGCTCGGCCAGTTTCAGCATCTGAACAATCTGTCTTGCAGCGTCCTCACCCTGCACCTGGACCGGATAGATGATCACCGGCAGGGCAGGAAAGCGTCGCTTCAGCACGGAGAGCAGATCCCGCACAGCGGCACCGCTCGGCGAGGTGATCAGACCAAGCTGTTTGGGTGGTACAGGTATCGGCTTTTTCTGTTCAGTGTCGAACAGACCCTCCGCCGCCAGCTTCTGTTTCAATTGCTCGAAGGCGAAACGCAGTGCCCCTTCACCGGCCGGCTCCATATGCTCGGCAATCAACTGAAACTCGCCCCGCGCTTCATACAGGCTGACCTTGGCGCGGATCAGCACCTGCTGGCCGTTTTCAGGTTGAAAGCGCAGTCGTTGTCGTTTCATGCGGAACATGGCACAACGCACCTGGGCCGCTTCATCCTTGAGACTGAAATAGATATGACCGGAGGCGGGTTGGGCGAGATTGGAGATCTCACCACTGACCCAGAGCAGCGGGAAACTGGCTTCCAGGACCGCGCGGGTCTCCCGCACCAGGCGGGAAACGGAGAAGATCTCTCTTACGCCGTTATTGGCTGGGGGTTTTTGATTCAAGCGGTCTCTTTACTCAGATAGGTCTCAAATTGTTCCACCGGGAGTGGATGGCTGAAGTAGTAACCTTGGAATATTCTGCAGCCTTTGTCACGCAGAAATTTCAATTGAGCATCGGTCTCCACGCCGACGGCAACCACTTCGATATCCATGTTCTGAGCCATGGTGATGATGGTCTGGACCAGTTGTGCGTCTTTCGGATCGCTGGAGATGTCGCGGATGAAGCTTCGGTCAATCTTCAGTTGATCCACAGGCAAACGACGAATATAGGCGATTGAGGCGTAGCCGATGCCAAAACAGTCGATGGAGAATCTCACTCCAAGTTTTTTCAGTTTCAGGACCTTCTCCGTGGCCTCTTCAAAGTTCTCTACCAGGGTGCCCTCATGGATCTCCAGCGTCAGGTGTCTGGGATCGACCCCGGTATGGGCGACCAGCGCTTCAATCTGGTCTGCAAAGCTGGCCTGATGGAAGTGAACCGCGCTGATATTGACTGCCAGTTTGAGCGGATCCTGAAGCTGATCGGACCAGTGTTTGATCTTCTGCAGCGCCTGGTTGAGTACCCATTCACTGATCTGCAGGATCTGCCCTGACTCTTCAGCAACGGTAATGAACCGGCGGGGGTCAACCTGTCCATGGTTGGGGTGGTGCCAGCGCAACAGCGCTTCAACGCTGATCAGGTTGCCATCCAGATCGAGCTGGGGTTGATAGTAGATCGACAACTCGTCATTGATCAGCGCGTTACGCAGATCGTTCTGCAGCCGGAGTTGTTGTTCTGCTGCGTCCTGCATGCCGGGCAGGAAGAAGCGGATGGTATTGCGACCCTCCTCCTTGGCCCGATACATGGCGGTATCCGCATATTTGAGGATATCGTCAGCGTTGGCACCATCCATCGGAAAGATGACGATGCCGATACTGGGTGTGATGTGCAGTTCATTGTCACTGATGTTGTAGGGTTTCGACAGGGTCGACTGAATCTTCTCAGCACCTTGGCGGGCTTGTTGAGCGGCTATCTGTGGATTGCCGTCGAGCTCGCTGAACAGCACGATGAACTCATCACCACCGAGCCTTGAGGCGGTATCCTCATCCCTGATCTCACGGGTCAGGCGTTCGGCAACCTGCTGCAGCAATAGGTCGCCGACATTGTGGCCCAGTGAGTCGTTGATGGTTTTGAAATGGTCCAGGTCCATGAACAGAACGGCGCCGCGGTGGTGATGCCGACGGCAGCGGGATTGAGCCTGTCCCAGACGATCGATCAGCAGGCGCCGGTTGGGCAGGGCAGTGAGGGAGTCGTAGGTGGCTTGATAGGCGAGCCGCTCCATCGCTCTCATGCGCTCGATCTCGGCGCTGATCCGGGCAGCGATGATATCCATCACATCGGCCCAGTCGGGCGGCATGAAGAGGGGCTTGCGGGAGACCACCCAGACAATTCCGATCACCACATTGTGGCGGTCCCGAATCGGTGAGCCGGCGTAGCCCTGAACGTCGAGCAATACCAGATCCTCATCCTTCGGAAAGAGGTCCTGAACACCCTGGGGAAAAAGAGAGGCGCCCTGCCTGACAACCTTGTCACAGGGTGTTCCGTTGATACGGTAGGAGAAATCCTCAATCACCTGGCCATCGATGATGTTGGCCAGGGATTTCATCTGGTTTCTGCCCACCAGTTCACCGATGTTCGCACCATCGGCACCAAACCAGCGACACAGCTCTCTGGTAACGTGTTCGAAGAAATCCTCACCGGTGATGCCGACCATACTCTCCATCAGGGTGTTGAGGGTCTCTGCCGCACGCTTACGTTCCGAGATCTCCTGATGGGTGCCGCAGGCCCGGGTCGGCCGTTGGGTGATCGGATCGAATTCGACCGCGC
>JAHRHW010000039.1 GCA_019100305.1 Candidatus Thiodiazotropha taylori
TGGGTGCCGCAGGCCCGGGTCGGCCGTTGGGTGATCGGATCGAATTCGACCGCGCCACCTGAGCCTTCAATCCAGACCCACTGGCCGTTTGCATGTTTCATACGGAATTCGACTTTATAGGTTTTGCCCTCTTCAATCCGCTGATTGATGATCGGCATGATGCGTTCCCTATCCTTGGGATGGAGACGGTCCCGCCAGTCGTCAATGCCATGTTTCATGGCGGACGGTTCCAAGCCGAGCTGATCGAGCCAGCGTTGATTGACGGTAAGTTGATCGGTGACCAGGTTCCAGTCCCAAAACCCCAGAGAGGCCCCTTTGACCACTAGTGAAAGTTGCTTTTCGGTTTCTCGCAGGTGGGAGACGTCCACCAGGGTTACCGGCATGTGCTGTAACTCTTCGACGGAGTCCGACAGGGGAAAACTGATCATCACCTGGATCAGTTGGCCTTTTGCCGTCAGCAGCGGCAATTCACATGTGAATACCGTCTGTTTTTCACTGGATGCAATTAGAAACTCTTTGAAGGCGGTGAAGACTTCCGGGGTGATGCTTTTTGGCAGCCACTGCTGCAGGGTCTTCAGGCTCTTTACCCCGAACAGTCTGAAGCTGGCCGGATTGGCGTTGATCACCCGGATCATGAACAGCATCTCGCGCAACTGATCCGGATTGTTGTCGAAATAGGTTCTTAGGTCTTCCACCCCCGAGTCCAACAGCTGATCCAGTCTGGCCAGGGCTTTTGAGCTGTCACCCTCGCATAAGGCGGTGGCGACACCATCGAAGAAGTTGTGGTACTGGGCCTCGGTTTCGGCAAGTTGCCGGGTTTTGACTCTGACCCGCCATCTGAGAATCTGTGCAATCAGCACCAGTGCCCCGACCAGAATGCCGATCGCAAAGATGATCTGGTAGAGCAAGGGAGGCTGAGGCTGCGGAGGTGTGTGGGTCTCGAACAGTGTCTTGAGTCGCTGATGGTAGATCGAGAGTTCATCGCTCTTCTGGTTGGCCAGATGAAAATCGAGCCGCTGCTTGATAGTGTGCGCTTTGCTGCTCTGCTGGGATATGGCAAAGCGGATGTCCAGGGGGATCAGGATGATTGGGCTGGGCACCGGACTATGGAAATGACCATGGCTCAAGCCGTACAGGCGACTGATCAGGCCGGCGTCCGCTCTGCCACTGGCAGTCGCCCTCATCACCATGTCGTAAGTGGCGTATTTCTGGGTGCGGCACTCAATCCCGAATGAGTTACAGATCTCATGCAGTCCATTTTTTGAGGTCAGGTAGACGTCATCCGTCAGTACCGCAATGTTCTTGTCATGCAGGTCGGCAATGGTCTGGATATCCGAGTTTTCAGGAACGTAGATCTGCCCCCAATTGGCGATGACAGTCTGGTCTGAGAAGAGGAAGCGTTTTTTTCGTGAGTCGTTGATCGCGATCGCAGGCAGCAAGTCGATCTTTCCGGCCGAGAGTCGATAGAGCTGATCGCTCCATGTTCCAAGCACATAGCGCACCTTCCACCCCTCCTGGTGGGCGATTTGCTCAAGGATGTCGATGAAAAGCCCCCCCGGCCGACCCATCGAATCGGTATCAACCAAGGGTGGGTTCTTATAGACCCCCACTCTCAGGGTCATGGGGGTGTTGCCCTGGGCAATACCCCAGTTGATCAGCACGCCAATAGCAATTAGGAGGAAAAAAATCCTGTTAAACAAAAATTTGTGCATCTGCACTTCCTGACTTCATTGTCCGAGTCCCTAACCCTTAGCATAGCGGCAGAATCCTCGAAATGCAGGTTGCTGAGGGGATTGTTAAGCAGCGGAATGGGCAAGTACTCAATACGCTGGCTGGTCATATTTAAAATGAGGAATGAAGCGACTACCGGTCGACCCGCTGCAGGGTAAAAATTCGATGCGAAGTGGGTTTTCGAGCGGGAGGTCAATCGATATCACCCGTCGAACCGCTTGCCTGGTTGTCAGGTGGATCTGGAAATGGCTGTAGTCAAAGCCGGATTTGTAGCCATGATGAGTTGTTGTATGTTTTGTAACCTATTGAAATATGGTTGAATATGCCTTTCTGTTTCATGTGGTTGGCTGCAGATTGGCCAAGCTTCGTGAAGTGCTCGGGATTGAGCTGAGCCTGTTGCAGGTTTACCGGTTTGACTGCAACTTCTATAATGCCCGGCTACTTCATCCCTCCAGCCGGAAAAAATGCTATGCGTGTAATCGAGGAAGCCCTCACATTTGACGATGTACTCCTGGTACCCGCCCACTCAACGGTACTGCCAAAGGACGTCGATTTAAGGACCAAACTGACCCGCGAGATCGATCTCAATATCCCATTGGTTTCTGCAGCCATGGACACGGTTACCGAATCCAGATTCGCCATTGCATTGGCGCTGGAAGGGGGTATCGGCATCATCCATAAGAATATGGATGCCACCACTCAGGCCCAGGAGGTGGAGAAGGTCAAAAAGTATGAGAGCGGGGTGATACGGGATCCGATCACCGTCGGGCCCTATGTCAGCATTGGCGAAGTGGTTGAGCTCACCCGTTCCAGAAACATCTCCGGCGTACCGGTGGTGGATGGTAAGGAGTTGGTTGGTATCGTCACTGGCCGGGATCTGCGATTCGAACGCATAATGGATGATCCGGTACGCAATATCATGACCCGTAAGGAAAACCTGGTGACGGTCAAAGAGGGTGCCAGCCGTGATGAGGTGATGAGTCTGCTGCATAAACACCGTATCGAAAAGGTTCTGGTGGTGGACGATAACTTTGAACTGCAGGGGATGATCACCGCCAAGGATATCCAGAAGGCGAAAGACAATCCCAACGCCTGCCGGGACGATCAGGAGCGTCTGCGGGTTGGTGCGGCGGTTGGTGTGGGAGAAGGTACTGAAGAGCGTGTGGATGCTCTGGTCCGGGCCGGTGTCGATGTGGTGGTAGTGGATACCGCCCACGGTCACTCACAAGGTGTACTGGACCGGGTGGCCTGGGTAAAGAAGACCTACCCTCAAGTGCAGGTCATCGGCGGTAACATCGCCACCGGTGATGCGGCTCGCGATCTGGTCAAAGCCGGCGCTGATGCGGTGAAAGTGGGTATCGGGCCCGGTTCGATCTGTACCACAAGGGTAGTTGCGGGTGTCGGTGTTCCTCAGGTCACGGCGGTTACCAATGTGGCCAAGGCGCTGGAAGGCACCGGTGTGCCATTGATTGCGGATGGTGGTCTGCGCTATTCCGGGGATATCTCAAAGATTCTCGCAGCCGGCGGCTACTCAGTGATGATCGGCGGTATGTTTGCCGGTACCGATGAAGCGCCGGGCGAAGTGGAGATCTACCAGGGGCGTTCTTATAAGTCCTACCGGGGTATGGGCTCCCTTGGCGCCATGTCCGGCAAGGATGGTTCCAGTGATCGTTACTTCCAGGAGTCCAGTGAGAAGGACAAGCTGGTACCGGAAGGTATTGAAGGGCGGGTGCCTTACAAGGGTCCGGTGGTGGCGATCATCTACCAGATTATCGGTGGCATTCGATCCAGTATGGGCTATACGGGTTGTTCCAGTATCGACGAGATGCGTACCAAGCCGGAGTTTGTAAGAATCACCAATGCGGGGGTGACCGAATCCCACGTGCACGATGTAACGATCACCAAGGAAGCGCCCAACTATCGGCGTGATTGATCGTTGGTGATTCACTTTTCCGGTTAAGTCTTAGCAGGCCTTAGTAATGACAACTGATATTCATGCCCACCGAATCCTGATTCTGGACTTTGGATCTCAATATACCCAACTGATTGCACGTCGGGTGCGTGAAGCCGGCGTCTATTGTGAGATCTACCCCTATGACAATGCGGATGAAGGGCTCGCCGGTAGCAAACCTGCCGGCATCATTCTCTCCGGCGGTCCGGAGACGGTCACCGCCGATGAGGCGCCTGCTGCGCCACAAGCTGTGTTTGAGCTTGGGGTGCCGCTGTTGGGTATCTGTTATGGCATGCAGACCATGGCCTCACAACTGGGTGGTGAAGTGGCTTCCTCCGACAAACATGAGTATGGCTATGCCCAGGTACGCGCCAGAGGACACACACGCCTGCTGAAGGATATCGAGGATCATACCAGTCCGGAGGGCTATGGCCTGCTGGATGTCTGGATGAGTCATGGGGATCGTGTCGAGTCCCTGCCCGAAGGTTTTCAGGTGATCTGTGAAACCGAGAATGCACCGGTGGCGGGTATTGCCGATGAATCACGCAGCTATTATGGCCTGCAGTTCCATCCCGAGGTGACTCATACCCGTCAGGGCAAGCGTATCATCGAGCGGTTTCTGTTTGAGATCTGTGGCTGTGAAGTGCTCTGGACGCCCGGTCAGATTATCGAGGACAGCTTTAACCACGTGCGTGAACTGGTGGGTGAACAACAGGTGGTGCTGGGACTCTCCGGCGGGGTTGATTCATCGGTGGTTGCGGCGTTGCTGCATCGTGCGATCGGCGATCAACTGACCTGTG
This sequence comes from Candidatus Thiodiazotropha taylori, assembly GCA_019100305.1. GTDB lineage: Bacteria > Pseudomonadota > Gammaproteobacteria > Chromatiales > Chromatiaceae > Thiodiazotropha. The sequence continues at coordinate 4,483 of JAHRHW010000039.1, forward strand.
TGTTTGTCGACAACGGACTGCTGCGTTTGCATGAAGGAGACCAGGTCATGGCCACCTTTGCCGAGCATATGGGTGTGAAAGTGATCCGTGTCGATGCGGAAGACCGCTTCCTCAAAGCACTGCGAGGTGTCACCGACCCGGAACAGAAACGCAAGATTATCGGTAACCTGTTCATCGATATCTTCGAAGAGGAGGCGAGCAAACTGGAGGATGTCTCCTTTCTCGCTCAGGGCACCATCTATCCGGATGTGATCGAGTCGGCCGGCGCCAAGTCGGGCAAGGCGCATGTGATCAAGTCGCACCACAATGTGGGTGGTCTGCCGGAGTATATGAAACTGGCACTGGTCGAACCTCTGCGTGAGCTGTTCAAGGATGAGGTGCGCAAAATTGGCATTGAGTTGGGTCTCCCCTATGAGATGATCTACCGCCACCCCTTTCCCGGACCGGGACTTGGTGTGCGGATTCTTGGCGAGGTCAAGAAAGAGTATGCCGACCTGCTGCGCCAGGCGGATCACATCTATATCGAAGAACTGCACAAGCACAATCTCTATGATGAGGTGAGTCAGGCATTCGCCGTGTTCTTGCCGGTCAAGTCGGTGGGTGTGGTCGGCGATGCACGTCGCTACGAGTATGTGGTTACCCTGAGGGCGGTGAAGACAGTCGACTTCATGACCGCCAAGTTTGCCCACCTGCCATTTGATTTTCTGGAAGAGGTTTCGCGCAGGATCATCAATGAAGTGTCAGGTATCTCACGTGTGGCCTATGACATCTCCAGTAAGCCGCCGGCGACCATTGAGTGGGAGTGACTGATTGGTGTTGTCCTGCTATCAGCCGTGCCGGGCACTACTTGTCAAAGCAAGGCCTCATCCCGTCGGACTCTAAAGCCATGATTGGCTCCTCTCCTTGAGTCCACGCTTGCTATCAGTAAAAAGTAGGGTAAATTTTTATATTAGATTGATAAACTCCATTACAACAATAGTCATCAGAATACCAGGTTCATCATGATCATCATTACAGTTAAAAACAGTACTGTCATGATGCCGCCCGCTTTCATGAAGTCAGCAACTCGATAACCGGCCGGACCCATAATCAAAGCATTTACCTGATGGGTTGGGATAAGGAACGAGTTTGAGGTGGCGATGGCCACGGTCAGAGCGAAAACAGCCGGATTGCCACCTGCACCGATGGCGATGTTAACTGCCAATGGCACCAGCAGTACAGTGGCGCCAACGTTCGACATGACCAAGGTAAAAAAAGTAGCCAGTATTGCTACTGCCGTCTGGATAACCCAGATCGGCATATCACCGACAATGAAAAGCACCTGTTCCGCAATCCATTTTGCGGTACCTGAGGTTTCCACTGCCAGTCCCAGTGGAATGAGAGAGGCAAGCAGAAACACCGTCTTCCAACTCACAGCCTCGTAGGCCTCTTCAATTTTCAATACACCCGACAACACCATACCCATCGCACCTGTGAGAAGGGCGACAGAAAGACGGATGTCGGTAAACAGCACCATGAACAGGGCGATGCCAAAGAAGATAGCGGCAGGCACGATTTTGTGCGGGCGTAACTCCTCCTCACGCGGATACTCTGTCGTTACAACAACGAAATCGCGATCCTTTTCGATTCGCTCCAGTGCGTTCCAGGGTGTATGCACAACCAGGGTATCACCTGGGTGTAACGGCATGTTACGGATATCGTCTCCCTCACGCATTGTGCTGCCGTCACGATGCAAACCGATCATGGCCAGGCCATAGGTTTTTCGCATCCAGACATCACGGGCACTTTTTCCGATTAGGTTTGATCCGGGTGGGATCACAACCTCAGCGATACCAGACTTCGCAGCAGAGAGTGATTCTGGAAAGGTGCGCAACTCACGGCGTTTCTTGAGGTTGTACTTTTCCACGAAGTGATTGAGTTCATGAGGATCGGCGACTACTCCCAGCACCATACCGGCCAGGAACTCGGTGTCTCGCGCAATTGTGCCAGGGCCAACCCGTGTCTCTTCACCAGAACGTTTGGTGGCAATAACCCGTATCCGATAAGTGGTTTCAACATCGTCCAGTTGTTTCCCAATCAAGTCACTTTCATCCGTGACAACAATCTCATTGATGGAGTAATCCACACCGTATACATCATGAAAGTAGGCCATGGCATCTGCGCCGACAGTGCTGCTTTCACTTTTCGTCTTAGGCAATACAAAACGGCCGGCTATCACGAAGTAGGCGATGCCTGCAGCAATTAGTGCCACCCCTACAGGAGTGACCGAGAACAGTCCCCAGGTCTCCATCTGCTGGCTGGCGGGAAGCGCCTGATTGGAAGTAAGGATCAGATCATTCAGTAGGATAAGTGGGCTGGATCCCACCATAGTCATGGTGCCGCCCAGGATCGCTGTGAATCCCATCGGCATCAGCAAGCGCGACATCGGTAGTCCCGAGCGCGCTGAGATACGGGAAACCACCGGTAGAAAGAGTGCTGCAGCACCCACATTCTGCATGAAGGAGGAGATGAACCCCACAGTAGCAGAGATAATGGGGATAATGCGTGATTCGGTGGTGCCGCCAATTTCTAATATAAAGGCGGCCACCTTGTTCATGATGCCGGTCTTGTCGAGGCCAGCGCCGATGATCATTACCGCGATGATGGAGATCACTGCATTGGAAGAGAAGCCATCAAACAGATGATTGTTATCGACCAATCCCTGTTCCAGGCCCATCATCGGCGCCAACAGTGAGGTCAGTCCCAATAGCACCATGACGGTGGCTGCGGCTACATCCACACCCACTACCTCGAAGGCGAAAAGGTATATCGTCAAAACTAAAATAGCGCTGACCCAGGCTATTTCGATTGAGGGTACCACTGTGGATATAAATAGCGCCAGAGCGGTGAATATAATTGCTGTAATAAACTGCTTTTTTGTGACTATCCCTGGTTTTGCGATTGTCTGTTCTTCATCCGCAAGTTTGTTCATTCTAAAACTCTTCGTTGATGTCTGGTTCGTTGATAGTTGAAGTGATGTGATTTGGGTTGGCCCCTGTTCTATGCAAATAGGCAATAGATCGCTCAATCAGACGGGATTAAGGCCAGTCTTCGGTGATTGCTTGTGGAGCGAGTATGCATCCTCTTCATTAGGGCGGTCTTCGATAAGCACCAAGGGAACTGACATACGAGCTCCTCTTTTGGGTATCACTTCTTCAATGATTACCTTTGCGAGATTGTCGTCTGGCATTGCGACCAGAAAAATGAGGGAGAGGTGATTACGGATATAGTTAAAGATATCGTCGATGGCACTCAAACCTAGTTGAATGTGATTGTTGTCGAGACCAGCCGCTTGAATCTGATTCTCCAGCGCAGAAATGTTCGCGACATCGGTTGTGCCATGGGTCAGTAGATCGATCTTTGCGCCTTGCCGTAAACATGCGTCAATGGCGTAAGCGAGAGGCGCACCCACGCCTCTGCCATCACTGATAAAGGCGATACGCTGAGTGGCTGATTGCTTCGCTATGTTGCGAGGAACTGGAGAGGGTTTTGCCTTGATTTCCGCTTCCATACCAAGTGCTTTCATCTTCTCGCGCATGGAGAGAAACTCTCCCGCATCCTGGTGGGCCAGACCGTTCAACATTTGTTTCAGGTTGTCACTGAGTTTTTTCATATCTGTATCTCCGAATATTAGTTCCATCTGATATTGCAACGCCTGTGCCAACTAATTAACTTTTGTAAGTTATTGATTTATGAAGGAGTGTGTCTTTTTTTGAGTAGCGACAGTGTTGCAAACTGAAACGCCTCATGGGGGTGCTTGCGGTTTAACAGGGGAAATGCATAGTGTTATGAAATCTGTTAGCATTGTTGCAAATTGAAACGAAGTGTTGCGATATGTTATGCCAATCTCTTTCGATCTGAGCAGTTTACGAGGTAAAATCACCAGTGCTTATGTTGCATTAGTCGCAGGTACTGTCGTGCTCGCTATCATCGCTTTCCTGGACCTGTTGTTTCTTGAGCAGCAGTAACGGAAGGCGAAGTGATTACTGACCTGAAAGGCGCCGTATTGGAGATGCGCCGTGAAGAAAAAAACCTGTTCCTCTACAAGGATAACGAGGCGCTAACCAGATCGAATGAGTACGCTGTATCAGCACTGGATATTGTGCGAAGGTACAAGACTTCTCTGGGCGAGATTATGGGTCAATCCGAACCTTCGATATTGATTGATAAACTGGCTGCCTACCGTAGCAATCTCGGGCATTGGGATAGTGCATCAATTGATGAGCGTCAGTTGCTTGAGGATGAGATTAGAGCGCTCGGTCACCGGATATATCTATCGGTCGATTCGCTGTCAAAGCAGGAGCGAAAAATTCTTGAGGCGGCGGTTCAGGAGTCGCAGTGGTTTTTATTGATTTCCCTTTTCATCATCGGGCTTGCAATTTATCTGGTTGGGCGCCAGCTCAAACGCGCAGCACTAACACCAATAAAAATATTGGAATCTCGCCTGAAACCGATCGCTAAGGGACGCTTTAATCATCTGCAATCTCCAACAGCAGATCGTGAGTTCATAACGTTTACCGATGCCTTCAATCGAATGCTGAATGAGCTGGAGATACGCCAACGACGCATGTTGCAATCCGAAAAATTGGCATCGCTGGGTATTCTGGCATCCGGCGTCGCCCACGAGTTAAATAATCCACTCTCTAATATCTCTTCGTCCTGTCAGTTATTAATGGAGGAACTCACTGAGGCTGATACGCACCAGCTTAACATCTGGCTGAAGCAGATCGATACTGAAACCGAGAGAGGGCAGAACATTGTTCGAACTCTGCTTGATTTCGGCGGTCAACGAATCTTTGAGAAAAATAGCATAAAATTATTGGATCTTGTCGATGAGATAAAAATTATTATTGGAAAAACGCTAAGTCAATATTCAGCCCGCCTGGCGATCAATATTCCAACTGATCTCATGCTGGAGGTAGATAAGCAGCGCATACAGCAGCTGTTTATCAATCTTATCCAGAATGCACTGCATGCCGCTGGGGCAGGTGTCAATGTTCGGGTTAGTGCCATGGTATGCGAAAAGGGCACTTCGATGATTCCTGATGGCGCCGTGGTTGCTGGTAATCTTACATGTATTAATGATGATGATAGCCAGTTCGTGGAAATTATAGTTGCCGATGATGGTCCCGGCATACCAGAAGAGAGTCTTCCCAAGGTATTCGATCCGTTTTTTACTACCAGCCAACCGGGCCAAGGTGTAGGGCTTGGCTTGTTTATCGTGCAGGAAATCGTACGTGAACATGATGGTTGTCTTGCTATTGCCTCCCAGCCTGGCAAAGGCACTCAGGTCATTGTATTGCTTCCTAGCAAGGATTTTGGCCGTGGCTGAGAACTACTCTGATATTGGTCGGATTTTAATCATCGATGATGAAGTAACCGCTGTTGAAAATCTTGCTCATGTCTGCAGAAAGGAAGGTTACGAAGTTACCACGCGTACAACCGGTATGGGTGCCATCGAGGCTTTGGAAAAAAAGTGCTTTGATGTCGTACTGACCGACCTGCAAATGGAAAAAGTGGATGGCATGGTCGTGCTACGTCGGGCTAAGGAGTTGGATCCGGAAACTGCCGTGGTCTTGATAACGGGCTTTGCAACACTGGATTCCGCTGTGGAGGCGATGAAAGCGGGCGCATTTCACTATATCGCCAAACCTTTTCGTCTGGGTGAAGTGCGGGAAGTTATACGCAGTGCACTCGAATTAGTTCAGTTAAAACGGGAAAACAGGGAGCTGAAGGCGCAACTGACTGATGGCCAGAATGGACCCTCAATCATCACTCAAGACGCGATTATGCAACGCCTGTTGGAGATGGCGCGACAAATTGCGCCAACCGACACCAATGTACTGATTACTGGGGAGAGCGGCACAGGAAAAGAGCTAATGGCCCGCTTTATTCATGCGCATAGCGGGCGAAGTGAACGGAGCTATCAGGCGGTGAACTGTGGTGCTTTGCAGGAAGATCTGCTGGCAAATGAACTGTTTGGTCATGTAAAAGGCGCCTATACTGGTGCTACAGAAGCAAGGGCAGGAATTATTCAGGCCGCTGATGGGGGGACACTGTTCCTGGACGAGATTGCAGAGATGTCCCTCGGGATGCAGGTAAAACTACTGCGTGTCATTCAGGAAAGAGAAGTTCAACCCTTAGGCTCAACTAAGGCAATACCTGTGGATATTCGCTTGATCACTGCAACACATCGTGACTTGCTTGATGAGGTGGCTGCTGGGAGGTTTCGGCAGGATCTCTACTATCGGCTTGACGTAGTGGAACTCCACTTGCCCCCTCTAGCAGAGCGTCGTGATGATATTCCATTGTTAGCGTTCTACTTCTTGCGCAAACATGCGGCGCATATCGGTCGGCCAGTGGATGATATAGAACCTGCAGCAATGGCTACGTTGCTCGATTATGATTATCCTGGAAATATCCGTGAGCTTGAAAATATCATGGAACGTGCAGTGATCCTGACTCAGGAAGAGAAAATATCTAAGGTAAACTTACCACCTGCTTTGGTGGAGAAATCAGTGCATGTGGTACGTGAAGAGGCAGGACGATTACCGACCCTCGAGGAACGGGAAGTCGACTATATACGTTATGTATTGGAGCGCAGCGGGCAAAATCGCACTCAAGCAGCCAAGGTGCTGGGAATCGATCGGGTATCTTTGTGGCGAAAACTGAAGAAATACGGGTTTGACGAGAGTCATAATCCATAAGTGTGTACCGGAGAGATTTTGGTGCTGGATATCGGGCCTGTTGCGGCAATGATTGTAGCCGATTGGTGATATTGCTCGTGAGTGGCTCTTGCAGAATACATGGGTGTGAAAGTGATCCGTGTCGATGCGGAAGACCGCTTCCTCAAAGCGCTGCGTAGCGTCACCGACCCGGAACAGAAACGCAAGATTATCGGTAACCTGTTCATCGATATCTTCGAAGAGGAGGCGAGCAAACTGGAGGATGTCTCCTTTCTCGCTCAGGGCACCATCTATCCGGATGTGATGATTCAAGGGCTCAGAGCCCTTTAATTGGCACTGGCCAGCGGTTAGTGCCATTCGTTGACAACCACTTGCGCAATCATCGATTCCTCTGGTCAATGCCGGGGGGATTGGCCCTCGGCTATACCCGTGGCAGGGCAAAGAGGCGGTTAATATTTCCTGTACGCCTAATACAGATTCAGGTGCGCCGCTCCGAGGACGGCTTGTTGATGAAACGGTGCAGGTGGGTATCCTCGCTCACCAGGTGGCGCAACAGCCAGTATTTCAGGTACTGCAGGACCTCGTCGAAACTGGTGCTCTGTTTGTGCTCGCTGATCTCCAGTTTACGCTTGGCGATGTCGGCAATCAGCCACTTGTGTTTTTCCCGGTGCATTTCATAGCGGGGATAGCCGATGTTGAACATCACGTCTTCCTCGTGATCGAAATGCTTGATGGCCTCCAGTGCGATCACGTCCAGGGTTTCGGTGATATCGATGGATTCGGGATCTTTCATAAACAGGTCGCTGAAGGTATTCAGGGCATCGATCAGTGCACGGTGTTCATTGTCGACGGAGACTACGTCGGTAGAGAAGCTCTTTTTCCATTTGACCTTCCGGGCCTTGCTCTCCAGGCTGTGTTCGTTGCGGAACTTGCTGGGTTCATCCAGCCATTCGCTGTGTTCGGGATTGTGCCTGGTGAACTCGATGAAGGCATCGACGGGCATGGGCCTGCCGGTCAGGTAGCCCTGGAAGTATTCGCAGCCGATATTCATGAGGAACGAGGCCTGGAAGGGTTCTTCGATGCCCTCGGCGACGACTTCCAGCCCCAGAATGTGTGCCAGGGAAGCGATGGAGGTGACGATCAGCCGGTCTTCCTCGTTTTCCTCCAGGTTGGAAACGAATACCCGGTCGATCTTCAGGCGGTCCAGGGGAAAACGGCGTAGGTAGGAGAGGCTGGAGTAGCCGGTGCCGATGACTTTCACCAGTACCCAGGACACCTGACCCTCTGCACTGGTGAGCTTGGCGGGTTCAAATTCATCCTTGGTCCCTTGGATGATGAAGGTATCATCCAAGTCACGGAATATTTCGCTTATATTCAGACCCTTGCATTCATCCTCGGCGATGCCGAGCAGTTCCAGGAAGTGGCTGTTGAAGCCCTTGATCTGACCGTCGCCGTCGATGGTGGCGATGGCCTCGCTGCTGGCCTCCAGGATTGCCGGCGCCGCACTCAACAGTTTCTTGATGTCAATACTCATTAGCTGATCTTGCTCTGTGTTGACTCATATCCTTCGTAAATTGTGCTCACGAAATCCTGGTTTATGAGCGGAACACTGTTTGCCGGGATGGAGAACGGTTCGGTGCCGGTGAAATTGGCCTTCGGCTATACCAGTGGCAGGGTGAAAAGGGTGTTATTATTTCCTATCCTCATTTCACAGTACCGTTAACTATTTGCGGCTCAATATAGCACAGCCACTTCACAACTCTCTGAAATGCAAAAATAGCCTTTAACCCAACCCCGATCAATGAAATATGCGATACTTCATAAAATTATTAGATTTTATAAGCTTCAGTAGCGTTGATTTGCTATTTTTTTAAGATAACTGTCTTAATTTTTCATGGAGGGGTTATGCGTTTATTTTTTGCTCTTTTCACACTGATCATCAGTGCGTCCGTTTCTGCTGATCAACTAAGGATCGCGACCTGGAATATTGAAAATCTGGGAACCTACGGCAGGGGCTCTGATGGCGGCCATGGTGAAGCTGATCTTCCCCTCCGCACCAAGGAGCAGCTGAACGATATTGCCGATTTTATACGTGATGACCTTGGTTCTGATGTAATTGCCTTGCAGGAAATCGGTATTACCCATGCCTATGGCCCTGTTTCTCGGAATACGCAACTCGATGCCATCGTTAAAGAGCTTGGATCAAGCTGGAAGTATTACTTGCCCCCGGTTCCATACAATCATACACCGGATTCCATGTATGTGGGTTACCTGTGGAACACAGAGAAAGTAAAGGCAATTGCAATCGCTCCCATGAGGGTTCCCCAGGTATCACTTGCCGGAGCAGCACTTTTCTCCCGCACTCCAGTGATCGGTTTTTTCGAAGCGAAAGACAATGACAAAGACAAAGACGAAGAAAGTGAACTTACTGACTTTGCCCTGGTAAACGTCAACCTGGCACCAGGCCAGCAGAATGATGAAAATCACCTCATAGCCATGACATTGATTGAATATCGCCTGGATGATGCGCTTAAAGCCATGAATATTAATGAGGAGGATCGGATCATTTTGGGTGACTTTAACGACAACCCTCAAAAAGTATCCGAAACAGGCACTCTGAAATACTCTCCAGCCATGTATTACCACATGGCCTTCAAAGGTTATATGGATTACGTGCCAACAGACTTTAAAAGCACGCGTATGGACACCGACCTGAACAGCATTGTCGATCACGTACTTGTCAGTCAGGCAGCTCAAAGGCATCTTTTTGGCAACCGGGCATTTCTCTGGCTGCCAGAGAATGCTCCAGAATCGTTCGCTGAATGGCGCGAAACTTACAGCAATCATTTCCCGGTTTCGGTTGTTATGAATATTTCCGAAGATGATGATGAAGATTAACCATCACTTTAAGTTCGTAAACCCTTTATAAAGGGTCACACAAAACCGCTGGTTTCTTTTCTGACCAACTCAATAAGGGCTTTGGATTTACCCAAAGCCCTTTTTTATCCTGCAGCGTGTGTGGCGACGCCATGAAGGTGATTGCCTGTATTGAAGATCCGGTAGTGATCAAGCGGATCCTCGATCACCTGGAGTAGAAGGCCGAAACCGGCGAGTCCAGGTCGCTACCGGAAAGCCGGCCACCGCCGGTCGGACTGCAGTCAAGGCTGTTTGAGTGACAAGCCCGAAAACGACGGCACCAAACAGGATGCTGCACTCACGTCACCGCGGCAGGGATGCGCTATTCCGGATGTTGGACAAGGAGCCGCTTGTGGGAAAGAGGAGCTCAAGTTTTCAGTGTTGCTGGCTTCCCATCAGCCGGATTCGACGTGCATCGCATGGTTGCCGAGGGAATCAACAGCGAGTAGAAGCTGTTGGACTTGCTGGAAAAGGGTGTTTATTCTTGCTATAAGCTCTCGCGCCGTCCCCTTCTCGTGGGACAACCTGTACGGTAACGGCAAGCAGTGGCCGGTGGCTGAGGATGGGCGTGATACCCGGATCCTTCACCAGGAGGCGTTCAAGCTCCCGAAAGGTCAGTTCAGGTTCTATCCTTTTCAGGAGACACCGGAGCTGGAAAAACATGCGGAAGACCACCCTTACATTCTCACCACCCGCCGTCGCCTGGAGCACTACAATTGCGGCAGTATGAGCCGGCGTACCCCTAACGTGGAATTGGATGATCACGATGTACTGCTGATGAACCCCGTGGATGAGGTCGGCAGGGTGGAGATCACCTCCCCCAAGGGAACCACGCACCTGAACGTTCATCTCTCAAGCGAAGTGAAGCCAGGCGTGCTGTTCACAGCCTTCCATTTCCCGGAGATTGCCATCAACCACCTGACCAGCGGTATCTTTGATCAGGAGAGTATGACCCCGGAGTACAAAGTGGTACCGCTAAGGCTGGCGGTGACTGGTTGAAAAATCATCCAGCACTAAACTCGGCTTTGTATCATAGGTTACAGATCGAAATAGATCGATGCTCTATTTTCACAGCTCCTAGCTAACTTTCACTGGAGATAGAAAATGGGTATCAAGAGTAAGCGTTATTTGTTGACTGGATTGATTGTGTCGTTACTGGCGACCCAATCCACACTTGCTCAGGCCGGTAAAATGACCGATGGCGAAATCATTGCTGTCTATAACCAGGTCAACACCTTCGATATCGAGACTGCGGGGCTTGCGCTCAAGTGCAGCAAATCAAAAGAAGTGTTGTCACTCGCCACTATGGTTCAGAACGACCATACGGGCGTACGTCAGATGGCAGCCGACCTGGCCAAGGAACTGGGCGTGCCGAAATCTCTTCCGGCCGGGCGGGAAAACGCGACTGCCGAGCATGCGAAGACACTGAAGATGCTCAACAAGAAATGTGATGACGGGTTTGATCGGGCTTATCTGAAGTATGAGATTGACTTTCACACTGCGGCTATCGATGCGGTAGAAAATGTGCTGATCCCGGCCGCGAACGAGCAAAAACTGAAATCATTGATGAAGAAGATTCTTCCTGGCTTCGAGCATCACTTGTCAGAGACGAAAAGGGTATATGAGACTATGTAGTGATGATCAGTAGCTGGTTTAGATTAGGTATCTAGACCAGCTACTTTTGTCGTTCTTCAAACCTGATGCCAGCCTCCGATTTGCTCTGCCAGATTCAGATGTCGGTGATGTTTCGTGATTTGAGCTGATTCACAATGGTGGAGTCACTGCGGTTTTTCGACGTCGCGGCTTTCATGAAAATAACCACACCGTCAATATCTCTTATCACACCTTTCAGGCGTTCATTATCTTCATGGGCCTTGCGGATGGACTCGAACGCCAGGTTCATCAGGTTTTCGTCGTGCCGTGCAATACCAATGGCATAGGCGAGATAGCAGGCCAGGGTGGGGTGCCTTGCGTCTATACGTTTAGCGTACCTGCGCCAGGCTTCGACCCAACGTTCCCACTCCATGGGCGAAAGCTTCCTTCCATCCAGGTGGAGAAAAAGCGTTACGCTAATAAGGTCATCTTTCCAATTCCACTCGGGGACCTCTTCTTTACGACGAAGTTGGTTGATGGCACGTTCGTGAAAGGTCAGGCAGTGATCGCACTGGTAGTAGCAGGCGAGCACGTAGGCAATATACTCACGTTCCAGGATAGTCGTCTCAAACTCCGGTGTTTCATCCGGGATTCCTGCGAATACAATTTGGTGTAGCTCGTTGAGAACGTCTTTGAATGCCCAGCCCAATAGCGGCGTTTTGGCCTTGACCATCTATTAATACCCTCACAGTCGGATGAATCAGAATAAGTGCTGTAAGCCAGACCTTATGTCGTTGGCGAAGTGGAGAAACACATCCTTTTGGTGTTAGGCGAGAGAATATTTGAGGTCCAACATATCGCAAATCTCTGGCCTTGCTTCGTTGACCCCATTTTGCCTGTGTTGCTCTGATGTCGCAATCAACCGGAGGAAAACAGCGAGGAATATGACATGTCTCTTACCCTCTGTGAGGAAGAGGCTTGTTATGTAATATATCTGTCACTAATTACTGTTTGCGATTAAAGGGGGCAGAGCCCTTTATTTTCTTTATTCTTGATCGAACAGGATCTCGTTGCCAACGGCGATCAGGCCGAAGCTGTCCGGAGAGGATGGCCGCATAGCTAGGTAACAGTTGTACTTATACGACGTGGGTCAAAACGCCCCAGCTCAACATGAGATAGATGATCAGCGGCATCGCCGCGAAGGCGAGCAGGGTTTGCAAGGTAATGATCGAGGCCATGGTCTCGGTATCGCCCCCCAGCTGTCGGGCCAGGATATAGGCGGAGGGTGCTGTTGGCGTCATGAAGGCGATCACCAGCACGCCGGCGGCGGCCCCGGTGAGGCCGGTGAGCAGGACAAATCCCGCTGCGGACAGGGGTTTGACCAGGAACTGCACCAGGGAAGAGGCCAGGGTTGGTCCCAGGTGTCCGTGCAGCGCCTTGGGCCGCAGGGCGGCGCCCACTGCCAGCAGACCGAAGGGGAGGGCGGCCCGACCGATGATCTCCAGGATCTCCCCACTGGGGCCAGGCAGACCGATGCCGCTCAGGCTCAATACCCAGCCGATGAGACAGGCGATGATCAAGGGGTTGCCGAGGATGTCCCGTGCCAGGCCACCCTTGGGTCGCTGATGTCTCTGCCCCCAAATCGACAGGGCCATGATGCAGAGCAGGTTGATCAGCAGGATCATGAAACCGGCGGCCACCGCACCCAGGGCGAGCCCGGCAGCGCCGAACAGGGATTGGGCCAGCGCCAGGGCGATATAGGTATTGAAGCGCACGCCTCCTTGAAAGATGGAGGTGAAGGTGGGGCCCGAGACCTTTGGCAGCAGTCGATGGCCGAGTACCAGCAGAAGCGCGCTCAACAGTAGCACCCCGACCACTACACTGAGCATGGCCAGCCAGGGCAGGCCATCGGTCTGCTGGCGACTCAGGGTATGGATCAAGAGGGCGGGAAAGAGCAGGAAG
>JAHRHW010000003.1 GCA_019100305.1 Candidatus Thiodiazotropha taylori
CTGCCTTGCTTTTGCTCGTTGCCTGCAGTAATGAGAATCCGTCGGTGGAACAGAGGCAATGCCACAAAAAAGCTAATGGAAAGTAATTTGCTAGTTCACCATATGAATATATACTATGTTATATTACATATGTTACATAACATGTCTTAATTTTGGTGTTTAAAAATGGCCAAAGGTAGTAGTGGACGCCTAGTTATCGAGATTGATCCTGATCTAAAACAAGTGCTTTATCAGGCACTTGGAGAGGAAGGTCTCAATCTCAAACAGTGGTTTCTAGGAAATGTGGCAGATTTTCTGGAAAATCGAAAACAAGCAGAACTGCCTCTATTTACCAACACGGAATATAGCAAGGAAGCAAAATCATGAGATTCAATCCTAATAAAGTCGGCTTCGGGCGACACGAAACCTTCGCCTTGCGCTATAGCTGGCTCACCAAGGGTTTTCAGGCGTTAGGTACTGATCCGGAGGTCTTTACTTCTGACGAAGCGACTGTGACGTTAGGTGTAGGTAAGAACATGGTTAATGCCATCCGGTATTGGCTACTCGCTAGTCGCTTGATCGAACCTGCTGAAGATAAGGGATTTCAGCCAACACCTATCGGTAGAGTCATCTTTGACAAAGAGGGTTATGATCCTTACCTTGAAGATGAGGCCACAATTTGGCTCATACACTGGCTAATTACTACCAATCCTGAGCAGGCGACCGCTTGGTATTGGTTCTTTAATCAATTTCACAAGCCCGAATTTGTCTCACAAGAAGTTGCAACGGCGCTCTATGACTTTGTTTCGCAGCGGAAACTAAAATCAGCGGCTACCACGGTAAAAAATGACGCTACTATCGTGTTGCGTATGTATGCGCGCTCAAAGGGTAACGGCCGCACCCCTTTAGAAGAAGCGCTTGATTCACCACTTTCTCAACTGAATCTCATCTCTCAGTCGCCCGGAGGCCGTAGTTATACGTCTCACCTAGGGGATAGGGAAGGCTTGCCGAATGGCATATTAGGCTATGCTATCGCTGAGCTATTTGAATACATGGGAGTAAAAGAACTACCTATCGAAGATCTGATGTATTCCAAAGATGGCTACCCGTCGCCCGGTGCAACGTTCCGCCTGACAGAAAACGCCTTGATTACCAAGCTGGAAAGAATGATGCACGAGGCTCCAGGTGTATTTGAGATTCGAGAAACAGCAGGCATTCATCAAATATATTTACTGGAAAAGGTAGATCCGAAGTTTTTCTTAAAACGTCATTACAAATCAAGGGCTCGGAGGGTGGCGGCATGAGCCTTACTGATCTAGTTCGGGTAAATACCCACTACACACGTTCCATCAATATGGAACGAGATGTGGATTCACTCTCGGTGGTTGATTCCTACGTACCCACCACACGGGCTCTACGTACACTAGATACGATGGTTGAGGCCTTGAAGGCGGATGAAAGTCCTCGTGCATGGTCACTTGTCGGTCCATATGGTTCGGGGAAATCTTCCTTTGCTGTGTTTCTCAATCATTTACTAAGTAATCCCTCTGAACCTGCAACCAAGGCTGCCATAAAGAAATTGCGCAGCGTCGATGCAAAAATAGTAAGAAAATACACTGCGCTAAATAAATCCACATCCGGTTACTGCTCGGTTTTACTGACCGGTAGTCCAGAATCTCTAGCTAAGCGCTTAATAGAATCGCTTGCACAAACGGCGTATGAAATCTGGTCGTATAAGCGCGGTCGTTCGCCTGCGATTGTCGAAAGACTTTGGTTAATTGCAGAGCGCGAGGACTCACCCGCTACTACTGAAATACTGGAGTGCATCGAGGAGCTCCAAGATGCCCTAGCCCGTGTTGGGTACAACGGCCTGCTAATCGTGATAGATGAATTAGGCAAGTTCCTTGAGTACGAAGCACGTCATTATGGAGCCAACGATATTTATTTGTTGCAGGCCATAGCGGAACATGCATTGGCTTGGCACGAGACTAAGCTTTCATTGGTGGTGATGTTACACCAAGCCTTTGAACAATATGCTCGCGGCTTGGGTGAATCACTTCGGTCTGAATGGGCTAAGGTGCAGGGTCGCTTCGAAAATATTCCCTTCCTAGAGTCTACCGAACAGGTTCTGCGTGTCGTATCCACCGCTATTGAGCAAGACCTAAATCAAAGTGACAAGGCGAGAGTTACGTCCGAGGCCAAAATAACTGCAAAGGTATTAGCTAAATCCGAAGCCTTGCCAGGAACCATGGATGAGACTACTGCGTCCGATCTCTTTGCGCACTGCTATCCCTTGCACCCCATTAGTGCACTATTGTTGCCCTTGCTGTGTCAGAAGGTTGCACAAAACGAGCGTACCCTCTTTAGCTATCTTGGAAGTCGTGAGGCGCACGGGTTTCAAGACAGTATTAGTCGTTGCCAAAAGGTTGGAGACTGGATCTACCCATGGGAAATCTACGAATACTTTATTCTGAATCAATCCGCAGCCCTATCCGATCACTTCACCCATAGGCGTTGGGCTGAGGTGGTTACTGCTATCGAACGCTTGGGCGATGCCCAGGATGATGAAACGCATATCCTCAAGGCTGTAGGTCTATTGAATATCATCGGAGCCCAGGGAAACTTTAAAGCTTCTAAGGACATCGTTGGTCTTTGCTTACCAAGGAAGGTGGCAGTAGACCGAGCTATACAAAGCCTTTCAGGAAAGTCGATTATCCAGTATCGAAAATTCAGCGCTGAATATCGCGTTTGGCAAGGTAGTGATTTTGATCTCGATTTCAGCATAGAGGCAGAGTTGGGGAAGATCGGGCGTTTTGATTTGGCCGAAGTTTTGAATGAAAAGCACAGTCTGATGCCCATCGTAGCGCGCAAGTACACTATTCAAAGTGGAACGCTGAGGTATTTCTATCCGACCTTTGCGGATGCCAAAACTCTGCACAAACTGAATCAAAACGTCGCGCAAGCACGCATTGTGTTCTACCTCGCTGAAAGTAAGGATGATGAGGAAACTTTTACGAAAAAAATACTCGATTCGCATGCAACACTAGATATTCTTGTGCTTTGCCTTAACAGTGATCAATTGCGTGAGACAACAGCTGAGGTTTTGGCGCTAGAGGAAATTCAGAGAACGGCGCAAGAACTAAATTCAGACCCTGTCGCACAGCGAGAGTTCAAAGATCGCTACAATGCAGCTGTTGCTAAGGAAGAGGACCTGCTTGATCGCCTCACCTCAGAACCCCAGCAAAACCGTTGGTATTGGAAGACAAAAATACTTGCAGTTGACTCGAAACGCTCGCTCCAAGAAGAATTATCACGCGTCTTGGGTTCGGTTTATAACAAATCGCCGGTGTTTAAAAACGAGCTTATTAATCGAGATAAACCCTCGGCACAGGCCAATGCCGCCAAGAACAAGCTTGCCATTGCGATGTTCAACAATGAAGCTAAAGCGGATCTAGACATCGACAAATTTCCCCCGGAAAAAGCAATATATCGCGCGTGCCTGCGTGAGACTAAGCTACACGTTCTATGTGATGATGGTAAATGGATCTTTCAAGGGCCGAAGTCAGCACGAAAATCCGACGATCCTTGCAATATCTATCCCGTATGGCAACGAATCGAAGCTTTCCTCAATAGTACGGAAAAACAAGCTAAATCACTCATCGAGCTTAATCTGGAATTGATGGCACCCCCCTTTGGCATTAAAGAGGGTATGTTGCCGATTTTGTATCTAGCCGTATTAATGGCAAACCAACAGGAATTGGCCGTCTATGAGAGTCGCATCTATACCCCTTATCTTTCCGAAGAGCAGATCGAGCGCTTTTTGAAGCGACCGGATGAATTTACAGTTCAACGATTTCGTATCACCGGATTAAACCAATCTATCCATGAGGTCTACTCCAACACACTCTTTAGTGATGGTAAGCAGCGTAGCATCCTAGCGCTGGCAAAACCCATTGCCAAGATGGTTTTTACGTTACCGTCTTACACACTGACTACGCAAGCAGGCCTCTCCTCAAGGGCGCAAGCCGTACGTAACGCGTTTAAGCTCTCTAAGTCGCCCATCAAGTTGATGATGGAAGAGCTGCCGAAAGCCTTGGGTATTAATCTGGATAAAGCACGCGACGACGAGGACGAACTCAAAAGTCTCTCAAAACGATTGATGGACACGCTGAGGGAGTTGCAATACTGCCTGCCCAATTTAAAAGATCAATTTCGCGAAATGTTGGCTCAGGCGTTTAGTCAGGACAAGGCGATTGAACTCGTTGATTTACGTGAAGCAGTCGCTGGACGTTGTCGCGGTTTAGGGGATTACACAATTGATCGCGATGGTCTTAAAGCCTTCATCCAACGCGCATTAAAGTCTACAGGTGAGCCTGAGCTGTGGTTGGATGAATTGTTGAGTTTCCTGGGGCAAAAACCAGCCGATAAGTGGGGTGATGCGGAGCGGGATTCCGCCGAGTATCGCTTGGTTGAATTGACCCGTAAGCTGACGGAACTGGAACGCCTGCGTTTGCACTATCAAGACTATGCCACCAAAGCGGAAGGGGATTTTGATGTCTTTCTGCTGCGCAGTGTGAAGAAGGGCGCGCCAGATTATGATGAGGTGGTGGCCATCGATAAACGTCGTCATGATGCCATTAAAACAATCAAGGCAAAAATGCTCACCGCTCTGAAAGATGCTGATGGAGAGTTAAAGATGGCGGCTCTTGCCGAGCTTGTCGATGAAGTTTTGGCTGAGCGTAGGGAGTCAACTAAGACCAAGCCCGTGGCTAAGGCGAACAGAATTAAGAGGGCAAACTGATCATGTCAAAAAAATGGTTCGAATTGGCATTAGAGGCACCTGAAGGTACCCGGCATGTACTTGGTATCTCCGGTGGAAAAGATAGCGCTGCGCTCGCGGTCTATATCAAAGACAACTATCCACAGATTTCCGAGAAGATGGAGTACTTCTTTACCGATACTGGTGCAGAATTGCAAGAAGTCTACGATACGTTGGATAAACTCGAAGCCTATCTTGGAAAGCAGATCAAACGCTTAAGTAGTAGCCGTGATTTTGATCACTGGCTAACAGTGCATGACAACATGCTGCCATCCGTAAAAGCGCGTTGGTGTACGCGGGTATTGAAGATAAAGCCATTCGAAGAGTTTGTCGGTGATGATTCCGTGGTCAGTTATGTGGGTATTCGTGCAGATGAAAATCGCGAGGGATACATAAGCCAAAAGCCAACAATTAAGGCTGTGTTTCCGTTTTCAGGAGATGGAATTGTGCGTGATGATGTTTTCCGTATTTTAGAGGAGTCGATAGGTATTCCAGCCTATTACCAATGGCGCAGTCGATCCGGCTGCTTCTTCTGTTTCTTCCAGCGTCAGGATGAGTGGTTGGGCCTTAAACGTCGCCACCCTGAGCTTTTTCAGAAAGCACTAGAGATGGAGAAGAATGTCGGCCAGCGAAAGTTTGATTGGGGTGCTGGTGAACGTATCGAATCCGGTAATGGCTATACGTGGCATCAGTCTGGCACGCTGGAAGAGATTGTAATGAGGGTTGAAGAAAAAGAGTTATCTGAAAATAAAATGAACAAAGGAAGAAAAATGAAATGGCAAGAAATTATAAAGAATGAAATGGATGATGATCCTGAGGATCAGGCATGTTTGATATGTAGTTTGTAAAAAGTGTCTGTAAGGAGTATCTACAAAGCAACAGGGCTGATAGCAAAAGTGTAATAGGCTGTTTTTATCACATGAATTCAACAGTTTTAATACTGGTGGCAATA
This sequence comes from Candidatus Thiodiazotropha taylori, assembly GCA_019100305.1. Lineage (GTDB taxonomy): Bacteria > Pseudomonadota > Gammaproteobacteria > Chromatiales > Chromatiaceae > Thiodiazotropha. The sequence goes on from JAHRHW010000003.1 coordinate 5,751, forward strand.
TAGCTAGTGAAGACGCGAGCGGGAAAATGGATATAAATCAGAACGGGTTCATTGCTTACCTGAATTCACTACATAATCTAGGAGCAAGCGGTGCTAACGCGCTAGCAGAGTCACAGGCATTGAGCCCATATTTTGGGGAACTCTACGAGCCTTTTCCGTTAATCAATAGATTGGTAGAGGCACTAACTGATGTGGTGCCACGGGTTGTGGTCCTAACAGGACATGCCGGTGATGGAAAGTCTACGGTTGCGTTGGACGTTTTGAAAAAACTACAGAATTTGCCTCCAAATGCTCCCTTAAACGAACCACTCAGTGAGCGCGAGGACATCGACGGTCCTGGAGGGCCGGTCACCATCGTAAAGGATATGAGCGAGCTGAGCGCCGAGCGCCGACAGCGCTGGTTGGATCAAGCATTCTCCGAACCAGGAAATTGGTTGATCGTCAGTAACACTGGCCCTTTGCTCCACAGCCTGGCGGATTACGCGAAACAAGCAAACTACGACCAAGATATCGAGAGCGCAATCCTAAAGCTTTTGGATCAGTCACTCAGCGATGGTCCTCTGGATAGGCATAGCCTAAGTGTTTTTGACAAGGAGTTAATAATTCTGAATCTGACTCGTTTGGATAACGTGTCGCTTGGTGCCAAGATCCTGACGAAGCTGGTTGAGCATTCCGCGTGGGGGAAATGTGATGAATGTAGTGCCGAGCCAGCCTGTCCACTGCAATTAAACCGCAAGGCTCTACAAGACGCTGGACCGGTAGTAGAAGAACGGGTGCGCTGGATATACCAGCGTCTTAGTGCGTACGAGCAACGCCTGACACTGCGTCAGATCGTCGCACAATTGGCCTTTGGCTTAACCGGTAACATGAGTTGCGATGAGGCCTATCAGCAAATAGAGGGATCTGTACTAGAAGGACCGGACCGAGGAACCGAAGGGCTTGAGCGCATCCTGTTCAGCGAGGGGTTTTTTGGATACCGAGGTGGCAAGCCGTGGCTACCGGCTGAGGGTTTGCACGCCGTAATGCTGGTGCGGCGAGCAACCTTTGGCGCACCGGTGGGGGTGGATTTTGAGCGCAGACTCTCGTCCGAGTCCAGTATGGGTTGGGCCGCATTGCCAACCTCGTTAGATTGGTTAGGCAATAAATGGCGGCAGCGGGCGGCCGAGTCGGCTGGCATTCGTTGGCGCTTCGCATTACGGCGAATGGCCTATCTGTTCGGAGAAGTGGAACAAGACAAGGGCCAGTTTGCAGCTGTGTTTCTTGATTCCTTTCTACAATCACCCAGTCTTCGAGAATTCGACAACTGGCAGAAGGCCGGAAAATTGACATTGTCCCGCTCAGACGCCAACCGCTTGCGTTCGTCTTGCCTGCGGGTGCTATTAGAAGTTTTCTCTGGTTTTACTGCAAGCCAATTCCATTCGAGACATGACGCTCTTTATTTGACTCTACGTCGCTCGGATCTTGCTGTGGTGCAGCCAACCCAGCTCGTCATAGAAACCTTACCGTTTCGATACTTTGATCTGAGTTTCGATCTAATCCGGCGAGTGCCGGTATTGAACTTCGATAGGGGACGGGCTGAACTTGCTTTGAACCTGCCACTGTTGGACTACATCAGGCGTCGAGATGCCGGCGAGTTGGGTAACGCATTGTCCCCGATCCACCAAGCACAATTGGATTGGTTTCGAGCCAAATTGTTGCGAGTAACCGAGACAAGGCGTCGCGAGGACGAAATCGAATTACTACGCGCGGGAATCGATGGCGAGGTCCATCTACATCGGTTCTTGTTGGACCAAAAAAAAGGCAAATTGGAGCAAGTCTAATGCAGACTAAGGTATTCTGATGGATCGCTTTCCACCAACCGGCGACCAAGGCATTGCGGCGGAACAGACAAATCCAGCCATTCGGATCTATGGCCGGCGCTTTTACAAGGACCAGACCCCTGTGGAATATCTGGCCGAGTTTTTATTGGTTTTCGCATCACCAAAAGGTGATCAGCAAAATGGTACCAATAGCTTAAGGCTTGAGATCGGCGATACACCCCCACGCTACTGGCCAGATGACAGAGTTGCGCTGAAGTTGTTTGCGTTTTATCCATCCTCCAAGCTCGAAACTCGACATCCTGTCCATCAGAAGGCTTACCTGCAAGCTCTAACAGATATTAAAGCGCGCGTATCAGGAACTAGCGAAGATAAGGATGAAGCTGTCCGGTTGCTTCAGAGCCTTTTTGCAGGCTTTGTTGGAGTCGCAAAAAATCGAACCTGGGTCACTCATAGTTTTCTGCCTGCCTCATCCGTATTGTTAGCTCGTGAGGTTGATTGGTTGCACTCGCGGGCCGTGAAAAATGCGAATCTCCAAGATTGGGATGCTGCAAAGCAATATTTTGCGACAGATCGACATAATTTTATGGCCCGTGGTGGGGAATTGTTGTTTCTCCAATTGGCACACCTATTTTCTTATGAGGATCACGCGTCCGTTGACGCTATGCGTTCTAGCGCTAGTTATGAGCATCTTGCGCAATATAAATTGGTCAAACTAAGGGAAGATATTGAGATTGAGCTTCAATCTATTCTTGAGGATGCTGTTGGCCCAATTAGCGAGTTAGCCAGCTTTATTGAAAAAGCACTGGGTTCAATTCGACTTTACGAGTCAAGTAAACCTGCGTCATTGGGTTGGGTTCCCACGGCAAGCGTGCCTGAGGCATTTTTGTTTGCTAGTGAATTAAATAACATATGTCGGTCAACGCTTGGGGCTTTGGAGAAAATTGATTTATTGCAGACGCTTTCCTGCATGCAGGTTCTACGTAGCCTCTGCTTTCAAGCATCGCGTGTTGATGGTTCTAATAATTCCACCGATGGTTTTGGAGGTGGGTATTCTTGGATCGTTGCGGATGCCAATGCGCAGAGCGGTTCTCCCGTTAGAAAGCTTGCTCAGAGCTCTTTCGAGCGCATCGAAGAAATGTTGTTTAGAGTGTTGAGGCAAGTCTCAGATGAAAAGACACAGAAATTCAATGAGGCCGATAAACACGGATTTCAAATATTCCGGAAAATAGCAAAAGAACTTGGCTTAGTAATCCCACGCACTGGCAGAGGGCAAAGATTTGTTTTGCACCCGCACCTTTTGCGATTCTTGGTTGCTGCCCTGATTGAGCCTGGAGAACGGGTGCGCCTGACGGAATTCTACAGGAGAGTCTTCGCTCACTATGGGATTGCTTTAGGTGATCAACAGCTGTTAGTTGCCATGTTATGGAGTAGCAGTGAAACTGGTACGAAGGACTATGCAGTGGCTGCTGACACGTCTTGGGTGGAGGAAGCTCTGCAGCAGGGTGGCTTCCTAGTGGAGCTATCCGACGCGGTGTCCATTGTCCATAACCCGGGCAGCAAGGAATAGCAAGTATGAATCTTTATATCGAGTCACTAAGTGAATATCTAATCGGCGAATGGAATCGCACTCTGAAGACTGCAAATGGACCAAAAGAGGCCAGGTTTATAGTCCAGAGTCTAGATCCAGAGGGTGTTCTCACACTATTTCAGAAGTTGGATTCTCATCGTCTAACCTGGCTGCAGCAGCAGACTATGGCGTGTTACTTTCGTGTGGCCACAGATCTGTGGCGTGATTGGTGCCGTACTCCCGAGGCCGAGGCCAATCTAGACCAGGAAATGGCCGCACTTGGTGCCCTAGGGCCAGATGGTGAACGCATTTGGATCGACGAGAAGGATCGCCTGACATGGTATCGCAACCGCACCACAGAAGACGAAGGTGTCTATGGGTTAGTGGTTGTCCTAGTTGGACTAAATCACGCCACGGATCAAGGCGGCCTAGCGGATTTTCACCAGGTTGACGAGACACGCATCTGGAGAGACATGGGTGAAAGCTTTGTTCCGTGGATAAAGCGCATCAATGAGCGTTTGGATCTCCATGCGGGTGAAACAGAGTTAGAGCAATTCGATACGGTGCTCCAGCAGTTGTTTCAGGTACGGCCTTTGCGCTTAGGCAAGCTTGCGAGCTTTCTGGAGCGTGAGGTCATTGCTGGCGGTGATTTCTATAGCCTTACGGATTTCTCTGACAACTTCTTTGAACAACTTCCCTTCTGGGGCATCCCACCCCTGTTTGCGGGTACGAGACCTGCTGACCTTCATGGAAAGAAAGGGGCTGTCGCACTGAAAGAGGCGGATGCTTTTATCTCGCACGAGCGTTACAAGACTCCTGCCGGGCGCAAGAAGGATTGGCAGAAAATCGAGAACTGTTTGAGTGACCTGGAGTTTGAGTTTCCCGCGACCTTGGATAACGATTCAGCCTATGAAGGCATAGATGATTATCGTGACACTCTACACGCCTTTATCTACGAGGCGGATGCCGATGCCCGCGCGAGGCTGATGCGTACAGACTTTATGCCATTGTTGAGGTGTATCTTACGAAAGGTAAAGTCCGAAAAAAAGAGTAGCAAGACCATTCCAGCTATAACCGGCATGAGCTTTGAGGTTATTCTTCAAGGAGTCTGGCGAACTCTCGATGAGTTCGCGAGGGATTGCGGCACCCAACCATTGCTTGAGCACCTAGCGGGGATACATGTCGAGCTAGTACGCTTCGATCACGACCTCACAGCTGACGATGATGGAGGCGTTGGTGCAGAAGAGTTAGCCCGCGAGCTTTTGCAAGGCTGCCTCGGCGGTCTGGATATGGTCTTCCGCAGTATTGATTGTAGACTACCGCGGGACGAAGATCAGGTACATATGCCTCGCGCTAAGTGGGATCGCGAAGTGCCCGTTAAACTCGATCTTGCATTGGATGACTTGACCTATGGTACTAGCCGTGCTCGCCCAAATGTTCAGTTCAAGGTCACAATTGCCAGCATTGATGACGAATTAACAACGGAAGCGGTATTCAAGTGGGTGTTCGGTCCCACTCAGCCGGAGCGAGTGCGTTTTGAGTGCGCAAGAAAGGTTCGGGAGTACTGGGCGCAGTCTCTGAATCCGAAGCGACTCCTCCCTGCCTTCCAGATTCCATCGGTAGCCATGACAGCGCTCTATTTCGCGGCTGATGAGGATGAAGCGAACCGTCTGGTGACTCAGGCAATGACAGATTTTGAGTTAGTTAATCTGCTCGACGGGCTATCCATCGATAGGGTAGATGCAAACCTCTGGGAATGTATAAGTGCCCTGATTACAGCTTATCTGGCATGGCTTGATGTAGCTATTACGGAGGGCTATTACACTGCACGTGCATCGCAGTTGCCGCAGTTATTGTCTGTTTTTGTCGATCTCGCTGAAAAGGTGCTGGATACCAGATTATTAGGAAGCGCAGAACTTCTACGTCGTTTTTACAAGGCGTTCCTTTTGGTGGATGAGCGCATGGAGACTAACGATCCATATCTGCCTGGCGCTATTGCTTGGGGATTGAGCCCTGCGGTTTTGGAATTGACCCAAGCAAGGGCAGGGTTCCTAGCGGATGGTTTTCCAGAGGCTGTCGGTGAGTTGGCAATTGGCGGCGATGGAAAAGCAGCCTTCGAGCGGTTGCTAAATCTAGCGCAGATACACCGCCCACTTTCAGCCATGGTGGTAGATTCACAGGGGCAACTGTCCGCGGAAATCAAATCTTTTGGACTGCTGCACTATCTGGGTTCAGTCCCATCCGTGGATAGAAGTTTAGCGGTACAGACACTGCTACGTGATGAGGAGAGCAACGATGATGAGGGTGTGAGCGATATCGTACGTCCTTGCGAGGAACGTGACTTGGTAGACCGCGTGCTGAGCGATTATCAGCAGCTCTATCCCTTTGCCGAAGACGGGTTGCGCATCCTAGCGCTAAACGTGAAGGAATTGCAGACTATCTTGTCTGGTGTAGATCACTTCCTAGACGGCTATCTCAAGCGCACATCTGCCGACTGGCCGCCGTTTCATTGCACAGTGATGGTCTATTCGACCTCGTCATCGCCGATGTCTATGGAAAATCGACTGGCTCTTTGGCGCAACCATTTGGTCGAGCGTCTGCGGGGAAAAGGCCGACCACTTAGCCTGTCGGTGGGGCATCGTTACGCACCCAAGGAACAATTGATCGATCTATTGAAACAGGAGCAGCGGCTCTACGACATCGCATTTCTGTTCCATTTTCTGCGTGGCGGTCTGGCTGGCCATGCTGACCCTGCTATGCCTTTTGAGTTCAACTTCGGCGGCTGGAGCGGCCTACAGTTTCCCATCACTGAGTATCCGCGACCGATCCAGGATGGGGATCGCTATCGACGCCAGAGCATGCTTAGTAACCGACGACTCCGCATCCAGACCCGCCATGCCGATCTGTCGGCGCGGCTTTGTTACAGAGGCAACACCGGCCGTGACCATGTGATCTTCGGTCAGGTGGACTATCAACCTTGGACCGGTGTGGTCAAGACGCTACATGAGCGGGCCCAGTGGCTTGTCTGTGTCGATCCTTTTGTGGACAAACGCCTGTTGTGCAGTGAAGAGGGCCACGACCAGCGTAAGATTGTCGGCTTTACATCCGGGCTTGGTGCTTACGGTGAGCTGAATCTGACCATCTCTACGGAGCAAGACACTCTGAAGCAACTCACCGATCATGTCACCGGCAAGCTGACTAAACTGATGCCCTTCGAGCAACCGGACGGATTCGAGGCGATGGCGGCACGTGTGGTCGGCGAGGCGGAGGAGATCATTGGCCTGTCCTCGCTGCGGGCGGTAGTTGGTATCGATGAGAGGATTCGGGAGGTGGTGGGATTTGCCGCAATCCGGCGTGCTCTAGCACACCCGCAGGGGCAGATGTCGCAATTGTTACCGGTAGATTCGCTGCTGCATTGGTTTGTCGGTAGTGATGTGACAATGAGGCCGGATCTCCTGCAGTTGACACTAGAGATCCGCCCTAACGATATACCGCTGGTGCACGCGGTGTTGGTTGAGTGCAAGTTAGCACAGAAAAACCCTGTGCATGTTACAAAAGCCGTTGAGCAGATTCAGGAAGGATTGCAACATCTGACCGGGCTTCTTGCGCCTAAGCATAGCGACCTGCGACGCTTGGGTTTCGATCGACGCTACTGGTGGGCACAGTTGCATCGAGCTATGACCTCACGCTCGGTGGTGAATCTTCCTGATCAGGAGTGGCGGGCGCTCGATCATGCTTTGGAAAGTGTGGCAGAGGGGCAATTCGAGATTCGCTGGCAGGGTGCTATTTTCACATTCTGGACTAACGAGCCAGGCCCTCAACCTGATTTGACGCCGCTGGTAATGCCCGCCGGCACGGTTCAGCCGCCATTCGATGTGCCGGCAGATTTTGCGATCTGGCATTTGGCATTGGGCTACCAAGGGGTATCTGCGTTGTTCGCAGAGGTGAAACCTCTGCCGCTGTTAGTGCTAGAAGGGCCTGCAATGCAGCTGCGGCCGGAGCAGGGGCCGACCCCTGCACCAGTTCTGGAGCCAACACCGACTCCGGTACCAGAACTAGAGCCAACACCGATACCGGTACCAGAGCCAACGCCGATCCCGGTACCAGAACCGGAGCCAACACCGATCCAGGTACCAGAGCCGACGCCGACACTAGTTCCGGAGCCAACACCTACCCCGATGCCAGTCCCGGAGCAAACAACGACTCCAGAACCGGGGCCGACTCCGATCTCAGCTCCGGAAAAGATCTTGATCGGCACCCGTGGCAACAATGATCCTGTGTACTGGTACTTTGGCCATCCACAGTTAGCGAATCGCCACTTACTAATCTTTGGGGCATCCGGTTCAGGGAAGACCTATGGCATCCAGTGTTTGCTAGTGGAGATGGCACAGCAGAAGTTACGCTCGCTGATTGTAGACTATACGGATGGTTTCTTGCCGCAGCAGGTAGAAAATAGGTTTACGGAAGTTGCAGTACCAAAGAACCACTTCGTTAAAACGGAAAAGCTGCCACTGAATCCATTTCGACGTCAAAAGCAAGTCATTGATCCCTCCATCCCAGCCATTGAGGAGAATCCCTTCGAAGTTGCTTCTAGGGTCGCTAGTATCTTCACTTCAGTGTACGAGACGATGGGTGACCAGCAGACAGCGACACTGATACGGGTGCTGGAATCAGGCATTGAAGGAGATGATCAGTTTTCCCTAGACGATATATTATCTCTGCTTCGGGAGGAGAGTCAGTATGGAGAAAGCCTTGCAAACAAGGTGGAACCGTTAGTCAAGTCAAGACCGTTCCGAAATGAAGAGGGCTCTGCCTGGGATGAGATATTGTTGTCTCAGGATAATTGGGTAAATGTTTTGCAGTTGAAGGGACTGGCTCTCGATATTCAGAAGATGGTCACCGAATTTGTGTTATGGGACCTATGGGATTATGCGCAGAATACGGGCAGTAAAAACCGTCCAATTCCTATCGTCCTGGACGAGATCCAGAATCTCGACCACAGGAGCGATTCTCCTATAGACAAGATGCTGCGCGAGGGGCGTAAGTTCGGTCTATCCATGATACTGGCAACGCAGACCACGAGCCAGTTCAATCAAGAACAACGCGACCGGTTGTTCCAGGCTGGGCATAAGCTGTTTTTTAAGCCGGCGACGACGGAGATCGACCGCTTTGCTCATTTACTCAGCCAATCGACGACGGGGATATCGAAGGCAGATTGGGGACAGCGCCTAGCTGGTTTGGAGAAAGGACAATGCTGGTCCCTCGGGCCGGTGTTGAAATCAGGTGGAACCTTCAAAGAGGAGGCAGTATTGGTAAATGTCACATCCCTAGAACAGCGTAGCTTCGAGAGCTGACAGATGACGACATTAGGCAGTAGCCTGCAGCCTCTACCACTGAACTTTCCCCATGACTTTCTTCCGGAGCGGAGTCTGTTGTCTCGTTTGCTGCCCTTTGCATCGACGAACGGTTGTGGTGACAAGGTGCAAATAGGGACAGAGACGGGGATCCCAACAGGCGAGAGTAGTGGAAAGGTTGAGCCTATGATCCACTATGCCCGTGGAATGGGATTGATACGAACGGACAAGGATGCTAAGCGTTGGCAGTTAGAGCTTACGACACTCGGACGCTTGGTCGCTGTCGAGGATCCTTATCTCAGCGAGTCGGTAACGTTGTGGCTGCTACATTTGATGCTCTGCCGACGCAGCACTCTAGATGATCCAGCAGTCGGAGTTGCCGATGCCTGGTTTGCACTCTTTGCTGAAGGCACCCTGCGCTTAGGGAATCGTTTCGACCAGAACGCCTATTTGGATTACTTGATAGAGCGTCATGGTAAGAAGGGGTACATGAAGGGATTGTCCGGACTGGTGCTGCGCAGCTACTTTGAACAGACGTGCTTCGGACCGATAAATGCTCTATCTTCGAAGGAGTTAGATGGACAGACACTGTATCTTCGACACGCTGCACCCGCTGAACGCAGCCACTTTCCTGCTTACTCAGCTTATCTGTTCCTTGTTTGGGATGATCTATATGCCAGATACAGCCAAGTTGCCATCGCTGACCTTTTTATGCAGTCTCGTTGTTTAGCCCTTTTGGGGTGGAATCAAGAACCGGCAACTCGATGGATCGACTGGATGGTCGATCACAGGCTGCTCCAGCTCGATCGACAGACTGGGGGTGCATTAGCTCTGCGGTTGCAGGACACGGAAACGGTAATTGCCGGAATATTCAATGAACTGGTCTAAGTCCGCTAGGACAGGGGTTAGTTTCAACATGGAGATCCCACATTGAAGATCGAGCAAGTTATCCACTTTCACGATGAGCGATTCTTCGAAGGCGCGGTTCAACTTGGCTGGGTGCAGAGGCGAGCAGATCAGGCTCGTCAAGCAGCTGAGGCCTTTGTTTTTCACGGCCCACGCTATCACGGTGCAGGAGAGGCCGAGCGGGAAGGGGTTGAGGGGGCGTACAAGCTTAAAGATACGGCCAGCTTTGTGCGTGATCTTTTGGGCTCTATGCGAGCAGGAGTCGAAGGCCGTGAGGTTAATCCTTACTGGTTGGTGGTAGCAGGGTATGGTTCTGGCAAGTCGCACTTGGCTCTGACCTGTGCAACGTTATTGGCAGAGCCCACAGGTGAAACAGCTCAGATAATCGTCAAGCAGATTGAACGTGCGGACCCCGAGATTGGGGAGATGGTGGCCCAGCAAGTTGCAGAGATGGATAAGCCTGCACTGGTGCTGCCACTTGATGGTATGTCTGGGTTTCATCTAGGAAATGCACTGAGTAGGGCTATTTTCCAACAACTACGTCGCTATGATGTTGATGCCGGCGCCATTCGTGATCTGTCTCCACGATTTCAGATCGCCGAGCAGTTTGTCGAGCGCAACTTTTTAGTCCGCTCGGACAGTTTCGCTGAGCATCTTCCTGGATTGGATGCAGAACAGGTCCGTGCACGCCTGCGAGAGAACGACGAAGGCGTCTACACGGCAGTTGATGCTCTGTATATCGAGGCGAACGGGCACCCTATTCCGATTGAGGGGCAGGAGTCCGCCCAGGAATTGATCGAGACCCTAGTTAGTGTCTACTGCGGGCAGGACGGCCAGTTCTCCCATGTGGTGATCCTTTTCGACGAGCTAGGTCGCTATCTGGAGTATGCCTCGGAGAAGCCCCAGCTGGCCGGTGATTCTGCACTTCAGCAGATCTTCCAAGGAGTACAAGATAACAATACGAAGGTGCGATTTATTGGCTTCATTCAGTACGAACTGAAGGCGTACTTGAAGCGGTTTAGCGGTGCAGACCTGCGCCAACTGCAACGCTATATCACACGCTTTGATGCTGCAGACAAGTGGTATCTGTCGACTAACCTGGAAACCATCTTTGCCCACATGATCGGTAAGGATGAAGATGCTTTATTGAAGCTTTGGCAACAGACTCGTGCAGAGCACCAGATCCAACAATCCTGGCAGCATCTATCCAAATCCCTGCCAGGTTTTTCGCGCTTTCCTGTCTGGAGTGACCACGAACGCTTTGCACAGATTATAGCGTTGGGCTGCTGGCCGCTGCACCCGTTTGCTGTCTGGTTTCTAACGCGGCAACGGGACCTAGTGCAGTCTCGTTCGGCGCTGACCTTCATCAAGGATGTAATCAATCGCATCGCCAAAGAAGATACTCAGGTTGATGGGCGCCTGCGTCAAGTAAGTGCAGCAGAGCTTGTAATCGGGAGTATGTTGCCAGAGTTAGTATCCGCTGAACACGAGACTGGTGGCACCATCGCTGAGACGTTGCAGATGCTGTTGGAAAAATTTAGCGGACACCTAGACAACCTGCAGCAACTAGTGCTCGCCGGCGTCGCTGTGGTTGAGAAGACGCGAATTGGTAAGCAATATCGCGAGATGGCCGACGCCCTGTTATGCGAGGCGACTGCATTGGAGCTCGCGCAGCTACCAGCTGTCTTGGATGCGCTCTCCGAGCTTGGGGCTGTGGAGTGGAATGACGACCTTGGTCAATATGAACTTCTGAGTGACGGCGCCACACGGGGACAGTTCCAGCAATGGTTGCGTACACAACAAGCTGGATTCAAGGCCGATGGGATTCGTGACCTCTTCGTGCGGCGGGGCGCTGCGGATATCGAATTGGGAGATATCACGCCAGACTTTGCCCAGAGCCACGAGATTTCTACACCTGATTGGTTTTTCGAGGCACAACTTGCCCATGCAAATACAGTCGAGAATGCTATACAAAGCGCCTTTCAGGAGTGGCGCAAAGCGACTTTACCGAAAGACGCGAAAGGCAAGCTCATCTACCTCTATCTACATTCAGACGATGATCCGGTAGCCGTTGGAGAACGTGTACAAACAACTATGAACAGGGAGCTAGTACGGCTTAACCAACCGTATGCTCCGATCTGGGTTATTGGTATTGTGGACCGTACAGGCGCGCTCGCAGAGCACATCGGACGCCTGTATCTGTTTGACGAGCAGATGTCCGCTGGGGATCTAGAGAGGTTTCGCCGATTTATCTCAGACGAGTGTGAGCGTAGTCGTGCGGTGCTGAAGGATGGAGTACAGGAGGCGATCAAGGAGAAGCTTTATTGGATTGCTGGTTTCTCCGAGGCACCTCATGGTCGTCTACGTTCCGTGGGCCTTGAGATCTTCAATAGGGTATACCCGAATACGGTGCCCTTTCCGTTCGATGGTTTTGGCAGTGCATCGGGAGGTGGGCCTGCAGATGCCGTACAGTTAGCGCGCGGGCTGATCGCACGACAGGTTAACGGGCCGTGGGTACAATCCCAACCGAGGAGGCTACAAAATCGCGTCGATGCGGTTTTGGTCCAGAGTTGGAAGGCACTTTTAACGTCAGGAAAGCTCGTTGCACCCTCTGAATCGAGTGCCGGAAAGGTTTATCAATGGTTGGTGGAGACCCACCAAGATGAGCCGCAGCGGAATTTGTTGACCTCCTATCGCGCGCTGATTGCACCGCCTTATGGTCTGAATGCGTCCTCTGCTGGTGTGTTGCTAGGCCTGCTTCTGGGGCTTGACAGTCCACAACGCCGCATAGAGCAGTCCGGAGAATTGGTGGCGTCTGCAGAATGGCTTGGTCAGGCGTTCCCGAGCCAACGCGGGCGGCATCATCTCAATGAAGATGTTTTAGCAGAGACAAGTTTGCGATTTCTCTCTGAAGACAGCGAAGATCGCTGGCGTAGCCTGTTAAACCGTTGGGAGGCAGAAGAGAACTATGAAAGTCTTGGGAAGTTGGCTCAAGAAGCGAAAAAGATGATGTCGGTTGATCCTCTGCCGGAGACGTTGGAAGGCAATTACAATTATCTTCGTGATAAGTCGGTTCTTGCTGCCGAAAAACTGCTCTTGGTAAACAACAAAATAAGTGAATGGTGGAGAGGTATCGAAAAGGCTGAACAACGCTCAAGTGTAGATCACGCTATCCGGATCGGTGACCAGGTACTACGCCAACGGAATGAGATGGATGGGAGTTCTCTGTGGTCTGATAATTATATAGAAGAATGCAATAATCTCTGTGTTTCAGCACAGAGCATAATTTCTCGCGAGATCAATAATTGGATTCCACGGCAGACTTGTCAAACTGCTACCCAAGTTCCTGAATTTCGGAATCGTATCGAGAAAGAGGCTAGAGGTCTCACTGAGTTAGGATTCCGAGAGGAATCTCAAGCTCTAATGCAGCAAGCGCAGCGCTCAATTCACAGGGTGGAGAAACTTCAACAGTTTAGCCTGACCCTTGCACAGTGCAAAGATTACCCTCGCCAACCAGATCCAACAGATTCGTTCCCAGTTAGAACCCTGCGTGATGAGATAACCTTGGGGACTGAGCTCATCGATGGTCTCCAGGACGCAACTGCTGTGCTCTCTCAGTCTGAGATCGACGCGCATGTCAAAGCGATCAAGCAACGGCAAGAAAAATTATATGCAACACTAAAGCATCAACAAGATGCTCTAGGAGCCATGTACGGGTTGAACTTGGAAACAAAGGAAGCGCTTCGAGAGGCACTAACAAAGATCAATCATCTCAGGGATATCTTCGTAGGAACCCGAGATGAAAATGAGATAAATGAACTTGTGGTTCAACTTGAACGTAACTTATTTGATGTTGAGTCTTGGGAGACTGGCAGCGTTTCGGTGGAACGTATGGAAGAGGTGTTGTCGCACCAGATAGAACACCAGCTTTCCGCATTGCAGGAGTTTCTTGAAAATAAGGAGATAGACCCAGCATGGGATATGGCGCAGATATACCATGCTGTGATGAATGAACAACTGGATGCTGCAAGACGACGTTCGAAGGGGTGGATACAGCCTCGAATGGAGTTGATCCAGAAAATATCTTCCCTTGATCGTCAACGCTGCGTGGCCCTAGAGAAGGAGCTGGCTGCCGCGCCTACCTATCTGTCAGCTCAACATGTTGCAGACGTTAAGCAGTTGCAGGAATTGGTTAAAAACCGAATTGCGGAACTTGACGAGCTGGAGCGAAGCACCACTATTGCTGTTTGGCAGCAGCGCTATATTAAATTGACTGATGTGAGCAACTAGATCGTCATACGATCGAAGAAATGTTGCAGGGTTTACAGAATCCACCCTATAAGCTTCGGCAGGATGAATGGGAGCGGATGACATCAATTACTAACCAGCTAACAGCTCACCTAGATAAAATGAGCATGGAGGAGTTGTTTACTCGTATCGAACGGTTGTCGGAGTCACATCAGCGCCAACTTCTGACGCGGTTATCTATATTATTGGAGGAGCGAAAGACAACACTTGCTGAGCATTAGGCAACATTCAATGGGTTCAATTCCGAGTAAGATTGTTGGCGGGTCAGTCTATCTAACTATCGAAGCATTGCCTTACTTGGATAGCGAGCTTGCAGCTCGTGTGCAGGAAGCCGAGCAATTGGCTAAGGTCAAGCGCCACGATCAATTTAATTTGGTTCGCATCGATGACACGGGGCAGAGTATCGCTTTGCTCAACTATCCGGAGTTTTTCGACGAGCCATTCCCTTCATTGCAAGAAAGCTGGCTGGTAAACCTTGATCTTTCAACGGTGAAATACCGCACCTATGCTGATTCACTGAATCCACCTATCCTGCATCGTAAAGAGCTGCTTCTTCAGTCGGATGATCCCCGTCGCGAGGCGTGTGCAGAGCTGACCAGTACAGCGGAATCCATTGGCTTATTCGACGATCGAAGGCGTATCGGTTATCGACGCCAATGGCTTGCGTTGATACGTGAAAAGGGCTATCGGATCGAAGATCATTCCCTAGTGCCAATCGGTAACGACGAGTTTGTGGAAGCGGGCGGAGCGGATTTGGCACCACTTCATTCCTGCTGGGGGGCTTCTCGGCACCTGACAGCGTTGGTCCGATACGGCTTCTCAGCTCCAGTGCAGTCGCTGGCGCGCTATGGTTTTCTAGATGGTAGCTACAAGCTATTCGACTATGGCTGCGGGCGCGGGGACGACGTTCGTGGACTGAGCGAGAATGGTCTGTCAGCGTCAGGCTGGGATCCCTATTACGCACCTGATAATCCTCTTTCGTCTGCAGACATCGTCAACCTGGGCTTTGTGATCAATGTCATAGAGGACTTTGATGAACGCGTGGAGGCGCTTACTCGGGCCTGGTCACTGGCAGAGCGGTTGCTGGTGGTGTCCGTGATGCTGGAAAACCAGAACGAGCCTCGCGGCCAGCGGTTTCGCGATGGTGTGATGACGACCCGGGGGACCTTCCAGAAATATTTCACTCAATCGGGGATTAAGACATTTCTGGAGCAGGTTCTCGACGAGGAGCCGATTCCCGTGGCACCGGGTGTGCTCTATCTGTTCCGCGATAAGGATAGTGAGCAGCGTTTCCTGATGGAGCGATACCGCAGCAAGTATAATCGGCTTCGCGCCCCGTCCTCACAACAAGTTGAACGCCAACAGCGACAGCGTCGGGACCTCGCAGCAGAACGGTACAAAGCCTACCAGGAACCGCTTGATCGCCTATGGGCTCAATGGCTTGCACTTGGACGCAAGCCGGATAAGTCTGAGGTGGATAATCTATTAATCCTTACGGAGGGCTTCGGTTCTGTACCCAAAGCGCTACGTTTCCTGGAAAAGAGGAATGATCCAGCGGAAATAGAACAAGCCGCCACACGGCGCGTCGAAGACCTGGAGGTATACCTTGCGCTGAATCAGTTCGAACGCCGACGCCCCTATAAGCACCTGGAGCGAGGAGTTCAGCGTGACATCAAATCATTCTTTGGTAACTACAATAATGCTCAGGCAATAGCACGAGATTTGCTATTCAGGATTGCAGATATTGAGGCGATCGAACAGGCATGCCGGCATGCGGTAGAGCATGGGCTAGGGTGGATGGAGGAGGGCGAATCACTGCAACTTCACGTAAACATGGTCGAGCAACTACCCCCTTTGCTGCGTGTATATTTGGGCTGTGCTGCAGTACTCTACGGAGACTATCGGAACGCCGATTTGGTGAAGGTTCACATCAGATCAGGCAAGGTTAGCCTGATGCGATTTGATGGGTTTGAGGGCAAGGCACTGCCGCGGATGATTGAGCGGGTCAAGATAAAGCTCCGTGAGCAGGAGGTCGATTACTTTTCCTATGGGGAGGAGTACGAGCCGCCATTCCTCTACCGGAAGTCCCGCTACATCAACGAGGAGTTTCAAAGCTATCCTGAGCAGGTTGCCTTCGAGGAAGCATTGGAAGAACTCAGATTATTCGATTTCTCGGGCTACGGGCCCAGGCCAGGTGAATTACTAGAGATACTGGAAAAGAACCGCTGGATCGTCGATGGTTTTGAGCTGGTACGTGCCACGACAATTCCAGATCTTGATGACCGCTGCGGACGATATCTAACCTTTCGACATCTCATTGAATGCGGAGAGACTCAAGCGCGAACGTGTCAACTGAACCTGCCAAGGCAACCAGAGAGCTTCAATGCACTCCATGATCTTGCTGCGCAGGTACTGGACCCCGTGATCGACTACTTTGGAATGATCCGTCTCACCTTTGGGTTCTGTTCGCCGGAGCTTGCTAAGCAGATACCAGGAAAAATCGACCCCAAGCGCGATCAGCATGCTGCGCACGAGTTAAACCGCAGAGGTAGATATATATGTGATCGGCTCGGTGCTGCAGCGGATTTCATTGTAGAAGACGAAAACATGTTGGAAGTGGCACAGTGGGTGGTTACTAATACACCCTATGACCGGCTTTATTTTTATGGTGGCGATAATCCTATCCATGTAAGTTATGGTCCAAATCAAGAAAGGCAGATCGTACTAATGCTGCCCTCTAAGTCCGGTAGGTTGCTGCCTAGGGTAGTATCTTCAGCGAGTTTCTTGGAAGCGAAATAAGCCAATGAACAAGGCGAGATTCGTGATTCAGGAACATTTTGCTAGAACTTATCATTAAGATTTTCGGCTCGAAAGGGAGAGGGTGTTTAAGAGCTAGTTGTTAAGGAAAACAGTGCCACAATCACCGGGGATTCGTCGGCTGGCAGTACAGGTTGAAGATCATGATCTCAGCTTTGGTGATTTCGAGGGGCAGATTCCAAATGGTGTTTATGGTACAGGAAAGATCAAATATGGGATAAAGGAGGTTATGTCGCGAGCCGCTAGGATGAAAGCCAGATAAACTTTCGGATATTTGGGAAAAAGATGGCTGGTGAATATTCGCTAATCCGCTTTATGCGAGCTTGCGCTAATAATTGGTTATTTGTGAAACACGTTGTGGATAACAAGCTATCTTTAAAAGTGAGCGTCTTATTCCTCACGCGATTTCTGGGTAAGTTAGTCCGATATTAATATAGTCATGCCTTTCAATAAACCAAAAAAGGATCAAGTATATTTAGCTTCTGCGTTATCCGCTGCTGGTGTCATCAGGAATCATGAGAATTTGCATGGAGCGCTTGTAACACTTGTTTTGCATGCGGTTAGATATGACAGGATGAATCTCCTTACCGAGTATGTGCAGCAGCGTAGAAAAATAGATCAAGGCATTGAGACTGCCAGTGTTGAGAAGTGGTTAACTGAGATCCTTCATTTACATGTTACCGAATATGGTGAAGTGTCTAAATCAGATAATATGAGTTATGGAGGTCAATGGGCCGCTAAGGTTAGGGATAAAAGGAATGCTTGGTACATGATTGCACGGGATATGCGAAAGAAGAAGCCTGGTATTGACTGGTCCGTTCCTGATGTGAATTTCGTTTGGCTAGCTAAGATACTCAAGCAGCAAAAAGCAAATAACCAGTCTCCGTGTCCAATCTGCGGCGTTAAAATATCAGTTAATCTTCCGAGTGAAATACGCTTTACATGCCCTTCATGTAAAACGCCCCTTTTTGTCTTCGACGCAGGTCGGGGCAACATAACATTTAGTATCGCTAGCGATATTAGGCCAATGCGTTTTGTAGAGTTTGGGTATTTCAGAATCAGGAGCGGTGAAGAGAACAAATCGATCATACGAGATAAATTGAAGGAAAAATATCAAATCTGTCCTGAATCGAGACACTACCCACTTCAACTAGCTAAATTATGGGAGATGGCAATTCGTGCGTCGATGTCTCAATATACAGATGAAAAGAAGTGCGCAGAATTGGTTATCGAATTGGTTGATGAAGAATGGCTAAAAATAAAACGCAATAAAGAAATCGATCCAGACTTTTTTTTGTGGCCAAGCACAGATATTAAGCACGGAGACGGGGAAATTTCAGGGAATGAATGGAAAAAAATAGGCGTCCTTGCTTTCATTGGGTATCACGCCGGTAAGAGTCAAGGTCTCGACAATGCCCTTAGAGCAGTAATCCTTGAGAGGGTATTTTACGGGGTATTACCACAAGTGTTCCCTGCAGACTACCTAGAAAAATGGGGAGATCCCGGAACAGCGAGAAGGCTTAAAAAACTAGCATATACTCTTGCTGCATTTGTACGAAATGCTAAACGCAAGGATAGTACGTCCATGAGAAAAGCCATTCATGATTGGGAATTCGATCTAGAGTATCTCAAGCAAGAATTCTATATAAACAAGTTTCATTTTGAATGGCCAGATGTTTAGGGCCTGTTAACTCTAATTAGCTGTAGAAGTCTGAACGTGACCTGTCAGATTTAAAGTCTAGTTTTGATGTCATCTGGCAGTCATAGCTACCGTCCGGGTATAAGGAGACATAGCGAGTTTTTAGCTTAGACGCCTGCTACGCGACCTTTCGGTAAGCGGACATTTACACCGCCAGCAGAGGCTCAACTTTGCTTCGTCCTACTTACTGGTTTTGTCAGTCCTAATGCAGCTTCGATTCAATCTTAACCGATTCTACTGACAACTCGCGCCTTGTTGTTATTCTTTATTTACATATATGTTTTCCTGCGGATTTTTCACTCCTTGTGGAAACATTTTCTTGTAGTCATACTCTTGAAACTTGTTTTCGTGCTTCCACTTTAGATAATCAGTTATTGCTATGGGATTTGTTGGTGATTCCCCACCCATACTTATTAGAGGCGTTTGGGGTTCAATATGAGCAGCATATATTTCTGCTTCTCGGCGAGTCTCAAAGTGATCCACTCTGTGCGCTATGTACCTTGAGACATTTTTAAATGTGATGAGACACCAATGAGATTCCTTAGGCGCATCTTCATGATAAATGGCGGTTATCTCATACTCATCACTTACTCTTACTGTGCATCTGCATATATATAGCACGAACATCCTATCATCATTATACCTCTCTCCATTAAACTCAATTTCCGCCACAGCGTTGCCTCCAGATCCTATGCACAAATGTGCAATCAACAACAAAGATATGTAATTTGATTGTAACCGCATAGAGTGTACTCCTCTGCATTCTGGTTATTCAATCTGGTTCTACTCAATAAACAAATAGGAGCGATTTTGTGAATATGTCTGCTTTCAGGACGCAGGACATTGTCATCCAAGTGATCCACTTCGTCCAAGATTGGCCGATCAGTGACCGTGTATCTACCGACTTATTTCCCTGAGACCTCCTATGGTCAAATTAGCGACCGTTGCTGCCATTGGTGGAAATCCCAGTAGGTGACAGCTATGTCGATAACCGGACATTCAGACACGGTAGATCAGACCATACAAAACGATTATAGTTGGTCCGTTGCTTTTATTCATATGGGCAATCTACCAGTTATTAACCCGGCATCAAAATAGGTCAGGATTAAGCTGCATATCGAATACGTGGGTGAACGAAGTACTTCGCTACCCGTGCCGGTTTCTTCTGCAGGATCCGCATGTGCCGAATCACCTTCTTCTTTAGTTGTGTCTTCGATCGAGCAGGTGTGCCGCTGTGAACGCCTTGTTTCAAATCGCAGTTCAGATATTCGTCCGGGTTGAGTTCTGGCGAATATGCTGGCAGATAAAACACTTCGATCTCGGCCTCATGTTCTGCCAGCCAAGCTTTGACAAGCTTGGCATGGCGCACGCGCAGATTATCCAGAATCAAAAACACTTTCCGTTTGGCGCCTTTGATCAGGCACTTCATGAAATCAATGAGTATGTCTGCGTTCATACTGCCCTCGAACAATTTGAAGCGCACCTTGCCTTGATTCGTGATCGCCGAAATCATGTTCGTCGATACGCGTTTTGCGTTTAGCCGGACCACAGGTGTCTTTCCTTTCGGCGCGTAGCCGCGTTCATGCTGACTATCGTTACGCATCCCAGTTTCGTCACCCCAATAGATTTCAGCCCCTTCGGCATTCGCTTGTTGCTTGATACCGGGGTAAGTCTCCTTTAGCCAGCGCTCTACCTGCTTGGGATTTTGCTCATAGGCCTTCTTCAAGGGCTTTTGCGGCGTGAATCCCCACAATGCTAAGTACTTCCCCACGGTACGTATTGCCAGCTTGATTGAGAATTCCTGTTCAATCAGTTGCTTCACCGCTTCCCGGGTCCACAAGGCATAAGCCATCTTGAGCTGATCTGGCGTCTTATCCGAAATGAGCTTTTGTATTCGCTTTTCCTGTTCCACACTCAGGCTTCGACCAGCGCCCTTTGGGCGACCCAATTTCTTGGCCTTCAAACCCTTCGTGCCTTCCTGCTCATAAGTTCGAATCCAGCGAATCACCGTCCGTTCATGAACACCAACAGACTCAGCGATCTCCGCGTAGGTCTGACCACGTTTTCGCAGCCGTACCGCCTGCTTGCGCTTTTCCTCCTTTGCCGCTGCGGGGAGGCTTCTCGCATCTTCTCTCTTCATCCGTGAAGTATATCATGTTCTATATTCGTGCCGGGTTAATAGTAGGTAGAAAAGGCCGAGGGGAAGAGGTAAATGTCCTTGTTCTATATTGGAATTACCTGATCGATGGTAGGGAGAGTATCGAAAGATATGTTCGATCACTTCCACTGTCGCGAGACAGACAGCTTGTCGGCGCGCTGCGTCGGTCATTGGCGGTATATAGATTGGTATTTGGTCAGCCCAGGCAGGATGACTTGCTTGAGTACCTGATAAAGCGTGTTCCGAAGTAAAGACTGGGCACAATGAATTCAAAGAGATGTTTTACTGGTTTTAGTTGTTCTTAGATATTCCTCTCTGATTTTCATGGCTTCACTACAAAGACTCTCATCTGATTCATCTACAATGATACTAATGTTTTGATCCCATCCCATAACCCTTTCTCTCATTGGTCCTGCATAATATGGAATATGACTGCTGCCTTTCGGTCTGGCTTCTAATAGTCTGATCACTGTGTAGTTTGATTTTTCGAGTTGAACAGACACTGATTTCGTGATGACATCATTCTTACGGTAAGCGGTATGCTCTAGTAAAACCCAAATATTCTGCATTTTCGAATCAACTAGAATATAGTTATGGCATAAAAACCTTTGTTTGGGGTTGTTTGTAAATTCAGTAATCACACCCATATCATTTTTTATCCTTAGATTCAGGTCGGCATCATTTTGTGACAACTGTGCAATATCAGGCAGTGTAAGTCTCATTTTTGTGGTTAGATTTGACTCTAATGCTGTTGTTTGTTTTTGTGTGTTTAAAAGTCCGTTGTTTTGCGTATCAGCCTGTTTCTCAATCAGTTTTTGATTTCTAATCTGCTTAAGCATTTCATCAAACTTGGGTAATTTATTCGATGGCGGTTCGATCTGGTTTCCAGTCATGTTCGATGACAGCTTCTGTGATTTGGTTGTTAATGTTACTTGCGACTCAAGTTCATCGTGGGAGTATACTGCAACTTCTCCCTTCAAAAGCTGAGGTTGATTAAGGTTTAATTGATAAAGGATCCATCGTAGCGCCTTAAATCCATAGATATATGATCCTTGGGGGTTATCACCAAAAAAATAATTACCTCCAAAAATTTCAAAGCCGCCATCCAGAAACTCGTAACTTATTTCATAGCATTGAATGTTCAGTGGACTGTCAGAACCGCCAGTGGTTTTCTTGAAATGTGCATTATCACAAAGCCCGATAATATCGTCTAGAGTGTCATGCCCGCCAGAATAGCCATCATAGCTCTGTAAGAAATACTTTGATTCTTTAATATAAAATTTAGGCTTGAAAATGGGCAGGTTTCTACACCGACTAAAATAATCAGACCATTTGTTTGCGGAATATTTGTTCATCGAATAGCTTTATTTTAAAGTAAGCAACTTTGTGTTCGTGAGTATCTCATTGCTATTCATAATAAGAACTTGTGATATATAAATTTAGAAAGAATTTGTGAATTCAAAGAAACCTATTTTTTAATTTTTTTCAGGAAAGTAATATATGCGTTTCTATGTTCAGATCTTAGTAATCTATAGCCAAGAGGAGCATCAAGTGGGTTCCTTTTAAATCGATAACATTCATTGTCTACGAGAGAATGATAAAGCTGTATGGCTAATGAATCCCAGGAGCTTTGTTTTGGAGGGTGTAGTAGTCTTTCCCAAAGGCTATATCGAGTCTGCCAATCTAACTTCATAAGGTCATAATGATCAATTTTGAAAAACTGCTCTGGATAGTAATATATGGATCTGGTTACATCACGCTCGATATATTTTAAAATTTCATCTGGCGTTTTCTTGTGAAGATATAAGATAATTGCTTTTCTCTCTTCAGACTTAAAACGCCGTTGTTTCTCAAGCCTTTCATTTTTAAATTTACGTTTCAGTCGATTAAAATTCGAAGGCTTTTCCAAGGTATTCTCCAATCTACGGTATTTGAGTGTTGTTTGCCCCAAAAAAATACAGCTAACTAATAATGCTTAGTAACGGTATTTTTATTATCCCAAGTAATGAAATAGATGTTTCTTGGTTGATCTTCATAACCATTAGCATCCTGAGCACCCGCCAATGGACCAAGGATTTGTAGAGGATAGGCTAGATGCCATCTGTTATCGATTCTGACAAATGGTAATCGGTGTGAATCTTCCTGTATTCTACGTTGTTTAGGACCACTAGGATGAATCCACCAAATATATGGCACTGATATTTCATCTAATGCAGTTTTTCTTAACATTTTCAAAAGCAATCCATGGAACGTAATCTGTGGAGATCTGTTCACTAAATCTCTCGCAATAGCTATGTTAGCTGGATCTTCATTGCCATAGTATACCATCACATTCGATAGCATTTGAGTGGGTGGCACTGGAATTATCATAGTTTCAATCCAAGGTCACGCTTTTTTGTATTCCGGCGAATACTTAAGCTTTGCATCACTTTGTAGCAACGCGTATTTAGCAAATGATCGCCATAAATTATCGATTTCACTGTTCATTAGTATATTTAGGCTAATACTCGGAAAGAGCAATACAATAGAAATAATACAGCGAGGCTAATATAAAATTATACTTACTTATGTATATTTATATGGTCTGATATCAAGCTCATATGCAAGATCAGATCATGACTGACCCAGAGTAGATTTGCTATCTGGCTTGCATCGTTTTTACACAAGCAATTATATCACCACAAAGTCTCAAAAGAGGAATATCAACAACTGGGTTCTTCGTATTTGCAATTGTTAGTGTCCAATCCCCCAACTTTCCAACAATCCCTGCAGCTCTTCTAATGAGTGATAGGTGAGCGTCACCCGACCCTTGGCCTGACTGTCTGAAAATGTTACCTGACAGGGCAGGCCGTATTTTTCACTGATCAGCTGTTCCAGGCGATCGACGTTGGGATCCCGATCCGGTTGCGCCCCTCGACTGGCCTGTCCGGACAGGATGGCCTTGATGTCATTGACGCGCTCGGTGAGGATCCGCACAGACCACTCGCGCTGGATGGCCATACTGGCCAGCTCGAGCTGGTACCGGTTGGGCAGGGGGAGTAGGGTCTTGGCGTGTCCCAGATCCAACTGTTTTCGATCGATCAGATCCTGTACCGGTTCGGAGAGCTCAAGCAGACGCAGCAGATTGGTCACATGGGAGCGGGATTTCCCAACCGTTTCGGCAACTGATTGATGGGTGAGGTGGAATGTCTCGATCAGCCGCATGAGACCTAAGGCTTCCTCAATCGGGGACAGATCTTCACGCTGGACATTCTCGATCAACGACATCGCCGCCGCTTGCTCGAGCGTCAGGTCATTGCGCACCACCGCGGGGATCTCGTGCAGGCAGGCCTGCATCGAGGCACGCCAACGCCGCTCACCAGCAATCAACTCATACTGTCCATCGGTTTTATCAAAGCGCAACACCACCGGCTGAATCACCCCTTGCTGCTCGATGCTCTCGGCCAGTTCCGATAAGGCCGTTGCCACAAAACGCCGTCGCGGTTGCCAGCGGCCCCGTTTGATCTTGTCGATCGGTATATTTCGCAGCTGGCCTGCCGTGGCATCGGGGAGTGAGGGGAGGGCATGGGTGGCCATCGGGGTCAATGGTCCTTCTGGGGTGGCTTGGCAAGTTGTTGGTTCAGTTGCTCGATTGTTTGCGCTTGTTGCTGAGCGGATTTTTCCAGTGATGCGCAGGCCGCCTCAAGCTCATGGATTCGCGCCAGGTCGTGCCGGCGCTCGGTTTGTTCGGTCGCCAGGGTCGCGGCTAGCTCGGCCTGTTCGGTCTGACCTTTTTCCAGTTGCGTCTGCAGCTGCTCCACCTGGCCAGCTTGTCGAGCGACCGCCTGACTCAGCTCACTGGCGCGCTCAGCCCCGGCCTGCTTCGCCGCCAGGTAGGTTGTATTGAGGGCCTCGAGTTTCTCCTGCAGGCGCGCTTGCATTTTCACGGCCTGGGTGCGCTCCTCAGCTCGAGCGGTGCGCTCCTGGTCATACAGGGTGGTGAGTCGGTGCTCTGTGGCCTGATGGCGCTCTTCTTCCTTGTGCAAAGCGATCTGGGCACGTTGGGTTTGGCTGTCGGCCTGTTCTAGGCGTACCCGGGTCTCCTCACGGAGGATTGGGATCTGTGCCTCGAGCATCTGACGCCGATCGATCTCCGACGCCAGCTGCTGTTGCAGCACATCGCGTTTTTCGACCAGCTGCTCGAGCTGGTGTTTTAGGGCTTGGATCTCCGATTTGGCGGTGTCTAAGGCCTCAAGGGCGGCCCTTCGCTCGGTGTCGGCGTGCTCGATCGCCATTCGCGCCGCTTGAGTTTCGGTTTCGTAGTCGGATCGTGCTTGCACTTCAGCTTGGGTGCGGATCCCCGCGAAGGCCTCCAGGAGAGGGGAGAGGGCTTCTGGCGGAAACCCCTGCAGATATTCTAGCTGCTCCAGGTGTGTGCCCAGATCGGCCCAAAAATCCCCCAGGGCCTGCTGGATGGTTTTCATGGAGCCCCGGTTGCCGATGGCCTCATAGATCTTGCGTTGGGTAATTGCCTGGCCCTGGCCCTGGCGGAGTAATTTGTGGGCGGCGAGGGCGACCTGGTCGGCGGTTTTCAGGGTGTCGGTCTGTGTCTCGGGAGCAGGGTACATGGCGTGGCTCGTTTTAAACGTCAGATCCAAAGTCAAATTAGATCTATATACTATCAGGTATCCGATATTGTAAATAATTGCATATGGTATGCTTTAAGGCTTATCTGTCTGATAACTCTCATTATCAGACGCTTAACTGCTACAATTCAGCCTATCTCAGGGTTTTTGCATCACTGAGACCCCGCACAGGGCAGGGTGGTGACCAAATCGATAACACACAGACCCTCCAGGAGGTATACACTCCCATGGCTACCACGGTCTTGATCCCTATCCACCAGCTGATAGAGATTCCCCTGACGCAGCTGCCCACCGTGTCAGCCTGGGAGCGACTCAGCCCCCACTGGCCAGTGCCAGATGATCAAGCAATCCCCGGACAATGGGCGGCCAAGGTGCGCCTATTTCAGCATCTGGCCAAGGCCTGGGGGGCGATATCGGACAACTCATACCGTGCCCTGTGCGGAGAGTTGCGCCTCTTCTTTGATTGGTGCCGATCAAGGGAACTACCGATGTTACCAGCGGCGCCTGAGACGGTAGCGGCCTTCCTCACCGACCAGGCCGAGATCAAATCGAAGGCCACGGTACGTCACTACCTGGCTTCGATCGCCAAGGCCCATAAAATTGCCCGTCTCGATAATCCAACTGTTCATGATGAGGTGA
The DNA here is from genome assembly GCA_019100305.1 of Candidatus Thiodiazotropha taylori. GTDB lineage: Bacteria > Pseudomonadota > Gammaproteobacteria > Chromatiales > Chromatiaceae > Thiodiazotropha. The sequence continues at coordinate 31,644 of JAHRHW010000003.1, forward strand.
CATTGACCTTCGAGCGCCTCTACCGTGACGACACCTCAGAGCCGACCCAGTCAGCAGGCTTGCGTTGGGATCAGCTGAAGCTCGGTTTGGAGCGGCTGGGGGAGGGGAGGCGTGCGTTGCGTGATAGTGCACTACTGCGGGTGATGTATGACTGCCTATTGCGGGCTTCGGAGGTCCAGAAGCTAACCCTCGAAGGGCTAAGCCGGGATCAGAACGGCTACCGGTTGCGGGTCATCCG
>JAHRHW010000356.1 GCA_019100305.1 Candidatus Thiodiazotropha taylori
ACGATCTTTTTACCATGCTCGATGGCCTGGGGGTCGAAATGGATGGCAAAAAGAAGTTTCTCTATGAGCGTCTGATCTCGAAGGGTGTTAAATCGATCCTTGAAGGTTAGTCATAAAAAACCTCGGCTAATCTGCAGAATGCACCTCTATCCGGCTCGCTGTGTAACCCTTAAGCAATTAGGGTATAAGGCGTGTTCCTGTTGTTTTATTTATATCTATCTCATTGATAATTAATTGATTTCATGGGATATGGAAAAAGTCTGCCCCGCTATTCCCCTGAAATTGGATTGTGTTTAGCTCTTGCAAACGCTAATACCTGACTATATTACTAAGTTATTACTTGGTCGCCTTGATTTTTAAAGGCTGGGGTGTGTTTCGATGGTTACGCTTTTGCAACTCCTTTCGGTCCGCTGCTGTGGTGGTCCCGTGGTTTTTTTAACCCTGATCAGCATCGCATTTGGTCTACTGTTTCTGGTGCTCTCAGCAACTCAACTGGCGGTGGTTTTCATGCTGGCCGGTAGCGTTGCAATGCTCTCCTGTCTCTATCTCGGCAGCAGTCGTTGCAGCACAGCGTGTAACAAGCGTTCACCTCCCGCTCAGCATTAAACGGAGTCACGAAATGGGTCAGACAAACAGTGAAATGGAAGCGTTGATTGCGGGCGAATATGCCCAGGGTTTCGTCACGCAGATCGACTCCGATACCTTTCCCCCCGGTTTGGACGAAGCGGTAGTGCGCGCGATCTCCGAGCGCAAGGGAGAGCCGGAGTGGATGCTGCAAAAACGCCTTGAGGCCTATCGCCACTGGTTAACCATGGATCAGCCCGATTGGGCGGCAATCAACCATCCGCCAATCGACTTTCAGCAGATCTCATACTACTCGTCACCAAAACAATCACCGAAGCTTGAGAGTCTGGATCAAGTCGATCCGGAAATTCTTGCCACCTATGAAAAACTCGGTATCTCCATAGAGGAGCAAAAGGCGCTGGCCGGGGTTGCTGTTGACGCGGTCTTTGACAGTGTCTCTGTGGCCACCACCTTTCGAGAATCACTCGCTGAAGCTGGTGTGATCTTCTGTGCCATCTCCGAAGCCTTACGGGATTATCCGGAACTGGTGCGTCAATACATGGCCTCTGTGGTGCCGCATAAGGATAACTTCTTTGCCGCGCTTAACAGCGCTGTGTTCAGTGACGGAACCTTTGTCTATATCCCGAAAGGGGTCAAATGCCCGATGGAGCTCTCCACCTATTTTCGCATCAATGAGGCAAAAACCGGTCAGTTCGAGCGGACTCTGATCATTGCCGAAGCGGGCAGCGAGGTGAGCTATCTGGAGGGCTGTACCGCACCGATGCGGGATGAGAACCAACTGCATGCCGCAGTGGTTGAACTGGTCGCAATGGAGGATGCAAAGATCAAATATTCAACCGTGCAGAACTGGTATCCGGGAGATCACGAGGGTAAGGGAGGGATCTACAACTTTGTCACCAAGCGGGGAGATTGTCGCGGGGATCGATCCCACATCTCTTGGACTCAGGTGGAGACCGGATCCGCAGTCACCTGGAAATATCCCAGCTGCATTCTGCGTGGCAGGGATAGCGTCGGCGAGTTTTACTCGGTTGCTGTGACCAAAGGCTTTCAGCAGGCCGATACCGGTACCAAGATGATCCATATCGGTGAAAACAGTCGCAGCACGATCGTCTCCAAGGGGATCTCCGCGATGCAGGGCAGTAACGCGTATCGAGGCCTGGTCAGAGTTGCCGGCAAGGCGGAAAACGCACGTAACCACACCCGCTGCGATTCCCTGTTGATCGGTGACCGTTGCGCCGCCCACACCTTTCCCTATATCGAGGTGAAGAATCCAACCGCCAAGGTGGAGCACGAAGCCACCACTTCCAAGGTGAGTGAGGATCAGCTCTTCTATTGCCGGCAAAGGGGGCTGACAGAAGAGGATGCGGTATCGATGATCATCAACGGCTTCTGCAAAGAGGTCTTCCAGGAACTGCCGATGGAGTTTGCAGTTGAGGCGCAGAAACTGCTCGCCGTGAGTCTCGAAGGGGCCGTCGGATAGGTTTGTAACTGAGTCATCTGAGCTGCGCATGAAAAAGCTTTCTGCAGCATGAACGAGGTAAAAAGAGATGTTAGCCATTAAGAATTTAACAGCCAGCGTGGATGGAAAAGAGATCCTCAGAGGGTTGGACCTTCAGGTGAAAGCGGGAGAGGTGCACGCCATCATGGGGCCGAACGGTTCAGGTAAGAGTACTTTGGCACACATTCTGGCCGGACGTGACGGCTATTCAGTCACCGGTGGTGAAGTGCGCTATCTGGGTGAAGACCTGTTACAGCTGGAAGTGGAAGAGCGAGCCCAACAAGGCGTGTTCCTGGCGATGCAGTATCCGGTGGAACTGCCCGGGGTGAATAATATGAGTTTCCTGCGCGAATCGATAAATGCCATACGAAGAGCCCGTGGTGAAGCCGAGATCGACACCCTGAGTTTCATGAAGCAGGTGAAAGAGAAGGCGAGACAGGTGAAACTCGATGAGAAGCTGTTGAAACGATCGGTCAATGCGGGCTTCTCCGGAGGCGAGAAGAAACGCAACGAGATTCTGCAGATGGCGATGCTTGAGCCAAAACTGGCGATACTCGATGAGACCGACTCAGGCCTCGATATCGATGCCTTGAGGACCGTGGCGGACGGGGTCAATCGGTTGCGTACCACGGAACGTGGCATGATTGTGGTGACCCACTATCAACGGCTGCTCGACTATATTCAGCCGGACAAGGTGCATGTTTTGGCGAATGGTCGGATAGTACGCAGTGGCGGTAAGGATCTGGCTTTGGAGCTTGAAGCCAGGGGCTATGGCTGGTTGCTTGAGGAGGTAGCGGCATGACCCCCTCCCTGAGTGACTACAAGATAGGGACCCTGCAGGGTATCGAAACTCTGCCCATGAATTCCGGTGATTGGATGGTCGACCGGCGTCTGGCCGCTCTGGAACGGTTTGAAGCGCTGGGGTTTCCCAATCGACATTCGGAAGCCTGGCGTTACACCAGTGTGGAGGGGCTGCTCAAGCAGGGCTTTATCGCTCCGGCCAAGACTTCGCAAAGTGATCAGGGTGACGGAATTCAGAACCATCTGTCACAGCTTGCCACGGTGGGGCGTCTGGTGTTTGTCGATGGTCAGTTCATCGAAGAACACTCTGAATATCCCTCGGGTGGCGTCAGGGTATCGAGTCTTAAAGCAGCCATGGCCACAGGGGATCGCCAGGTTTTGCAGGCGGTAGGCAGTCTCTCTGGCTTGGGTGAGGATGGATTTGCCGCGTTGAATCTGGCCGGTTTTCATGATGGGGCGGTGATTCAGGTTGCTCAGGATGTCAGGCTGGATGGGCCATTGGAGATCCTGCATTTGAGCAGTTCCCGGGCGGAAGGACGTAAGTTGCCTACCCGTCACCTGATCCTGATGGAGCGGGGCAGTCAAGCTGAGCTGATCGAGCGTTTCGTTTCTGAGGATCAACAGAGCTGTTACTTCAATCATCAGGTGGTTGAGATCAGCCTGGCTGAGCAGGCCAGCCTGAGTCACAAGCGTATCCAGATGGAGAGCCGTCAGGCCTATCATCTCAGCGATCTGCATATCGCACTGCAGAGCAAAGCGGCCTATCACGGGGTAATGGCAGCGATTGGAGGTTGCTGGTCACGCACCTTTATATCGAATCGTTTTCAGCAACCCGATGCCCATTGTGAACTGGATGGTCTCTACCTTGTGGATGATGGGCAGCTGGCAGATTTCCATCTCGATGTTGATCACCAGGTGGCCAGTTGCAGCAGCCGGGAGAACTTCAAAGGACTCCTGCGTGGTTCCGGAAGAGCGGTATTCGATGGCCTGATACAAGTCGGCAAGGGGGCGCAGAAAAGCGAGGCCCATCTGCATAACGCCAATCTTATGTTGTCGAGACAGGCTGAGGTGGATACCAAGCCCCAGTTGATGATTCTGGCCGATGATGTGGTTTGCAGTCATGGTACCTCGGTTGGACAGTTGGATGATCAGGCGATTTTCTATCTGCGCTCCCGTGGGCTTGATGAACAGCGGGCCCGTGCTTTGTTGTGTCAGGGTTTTCTGGCAGACATCGTCGACAAGTTTGAGCACCAGGCGTTGATCGAGTTGCTCAACAGACGTATGAACTTTGTCGGATCAACAGAGCAGGAGACGAGTCATGAGTCGCTTGGCTGAAGCGGTAAAGTCACTGCTGCCCGGGCAGGGTAAAGGCAGTGCTCCAACCCGGGATCAATTGATTGAAGCCCTGCGTACGGTCCATGACCCGGAGATTCCGATCAATATTTACGATCTGGGTTTGATCTATCGGTTGGAGGTTGACGATCAGGGTCGGGTGGAGATCGATATGACCCTGACGGCACCGGCCTGTCCTGTAGCTGGGACCCTGCCCCATGAGGTGGGGCGGGTGATCGACGCGGTGCCGGGTGTTGAGGATACGGTTGTTCATCTGGTCTGGAGTCCGCCCTGGAGTAAGGAGCGGTTGAGTGAAGAGGCACAGATGCAATTGGGATTGCTGTAGTGTCTGTCGTGATGTGATTTCCGCTCGGTCGTACCAGGCCGACTCGGGATAGTAGAGGTGTCGAGATGTCCATACAGTTGACTGACAGAGC
>JAHRHW010000357.1 GCA_019100305.1 Candidatus Thiodiazotropha taylori
GGCTCCTGCTGCACCGGCTACTGCGGCCCCTGCGGCGGCCCCAGCGCCCGCTGGTGGTACAGAGATTGCCGCACCACTGTCTGGAAATATCCACGCCATCAAGGTCTCCGCAGGTCAACAGGTGGCTGCCGGTGACGTTGTCATGGTGCTGGAAGCGATGAAAATGGAGACGGAAGTACGCGCCAATTCAGCCGGTACGGTGTCTCAGATCCTGGTTAAAGAGGGTGATGCCGTACAGGTTGGAACCCCACTGTTGAGTCTATCCTGATATGGTTGAAATTGGCTTAGAACCGCTATGGCAGTCGACTGGTCTGGCGAATCTGGAGTGGGGCCAGGTCCTGATGATGGGCGTTGGCTGCGCATTGATCTACCTGGCGGTGGTGAAAAAGTTCGAACCATTGCTCCTGTTGCCGATCGGATTCGGCGCCATTCTGAGTAATATCCCGCTGGCTGGAATCGGTGGTAGTGATGGTCTGCTGGGCCTTATCTACAGCGTGGGCATAGAGACTGGGGTATTTCCGCTGCTGATCTTTATGGGAGTCGGAGCACTTACCGATTTCGGGGCGTTGATTGCTATGCCCTGGACTCTGTTACTGGGAGCTGCCGCGCAGTTCGGTATATTCGTCACTTTGCTGGGAGCCTTGGCGCTGAATTTTGTTCCCGGTTTCGATTTTACCCTGGCTGAGGCTTCAGCGATTGCGATCATTGGTGGCGCGGATGGACCGACAGCGATTTTTCTCGCCTCGAGACTGGCGCCTGACCTGTTGGGTGCAATCGCTGTGGCGGCCTACTCCTATATGGCGCTGGTGCCGATCATCCAGCCGCCAATCATGCGCCTGCTGACAACCGAGGCGGAGCGCAATGTGGAAATGCAGCAGTTAAGGCACGTGAATAAGCTGGAGAAGGTGCTGTTTCCCTTTGCGGTGTTGCTGTTATGTATCATCTTTCTACCCTCCGCAGCCCCGCTGATCGGTATGCTGACCTTCGGCAATCTGCTGCGTGAAAGTGGGGTGGTGGAGCGACTCAGTCATGCGGCACAAAACGAGATTATCAATATCGTGACGATCTTCCTTGGTCTGGCGGTTGGCTCCAAGCTCTCTGCAGACAAGTTTCTGACCATCGATACGCTGGGTATCCTCACGCTGGGCGCCTTTGCTTTCTGTATTGGCACGGCGGCTGGTGTGATCATGGGTAAAATCATGCATCGGGTCACCGGCGGCAAGGTCAATCCGCTGATTGGTGCGGCTGGTGTGTCGGCGGTGCCGATGGCGGCCCGGGTGGTCAACAAAGTGGGCCTGGAGACCAATCACCACAATTTTCTGCTGATGCACGCGATGGGGCCGAATGTGGCGGGCGTGATCGGTTCTGCCGTCGCTGCCGGTATTCTTCTGGCGATGGTTGGAGGTTAACTCCGCCCTCCGGTGGACACCCCACCTCTCATGTCATTTTGACATGAGAGGTGGTCTCATAATATTATCTCGCGCTTATGTCGAAGCGCTTTCCCGATCGATTGGATCCCTGGCGCTTCGCTGATCTCGGAAAAGAGGTCAGCGGAGAGTTGCCTGTTGGGGCTTTTGCGAGGCTCCGAGATTGCCTGATGCAGGCTGATGGCGAGGTCTTGTTCAATTTGAGCTTCAGTCGTGACGAGCAGCGGCATGCAAGGCTTGACGGGAGTGTCCGGACCGAGTTGACACTTGAGTGCCAACGTTGTCTTGGGGCGCTGAGATTTCCTGTAGAGAGAAGATTCTCAGTGGTCTTTGTTGAAGGACTGAATGAAGCTGAGAGGTTGCCTGATGATCTGGACCCATGTCTGGTAGAAGAGGGTGTGGTGGATTTCAGGGAGCTGATCGAAGATGAGCTTCTTTTGGCACTGCCTCAAGTGCCGATGCACGACACAGATGTTTGTCAGGTGCCTCATGAGTTCGTCTCAGATGAGGAGCTGCAGGTGTCAGAACCTGAGCAACAGGAAAATCCGTTTGCCGTGTTGTCCGCGCTAAAAAAGGACAGGCATTAGGTTTTAGTTTGTATAAATTTTTTCAGGAGATCAGCCATGGCTGTTCAACAAAACAAAAAGACCCCATCAAAGCGCGGTATGCGTCGTGCTCATGATGGTCTGAAGAGTGAGACTCTCTCTATTGATTCAACTTCCGGTGAAACCCACCTGCGTCACCACGTGACTGCGGATGGTTTCTACAAAGGCCGTAAAGTAGTCGATACCAAAGGCGAGTGATTCTCAACTCGTCGGTTCAATGACCTGTTTGGAACCCGTATGGGGCGATGGCCTCTGACGGGTTCTTCTTATTTGGGTGAATCTATCTTCAATGAATAGGCCAGTCACAATCTCTCTGGATGCAATGGGTGGCGACATCGGTGCAGATGTCGTGGTGCCTGCTGCTTTAGGGTATCTGAATAAAGATAAGGCGACTGCGCTGATACTGGTTGGCGACGAAGAGACGCTTCAGGCAAAGCTTGGAAATCATGGATTTGGTGACAGACTGCGTATCAAGCACGCATCTGAAGTGGTTGCAATGGATGAGCTGCCCTCCAAAGCGCTGCGAAACAAAAAAGATTCATCCATGAGAGTGGCTATAGATCTGGTCAAATCCGGGGATGCGGACGCCTGCGTCAGTGCTGGTAATACCGGCGCCTTGATGGCGACCTCCCGGTTTGTGCTGAAGATGCTACCGAATATCGATCGTCCTGCAATCATTACCGCATTACCATCCATGACCGGGCAGACATTCATGCTCGATCTGGGTGCGAACGTGGATTGCAGCGCCGGACACCTGTTTCAGTTTGCAGTAATGGGCAGTGAGACTGCCTCTGCGGTAACCGATATCAGCAACCCGAAAATCGGCCTTTTGAATATCGGCCAGGAAGAGATCAAGGGTAATGAGCAGGTAAAAGAGGCCCATGAGCTGCTGCACGCCAGTTCACTCAACTATGTAGGCTATGTTGAGGGGGACGATATTTTTCAGGGTGGCACGGATGTCATCGTTTCCGATGGTTTTGTTGGAAATGTCGCCCTGAAGAGCAGTGAAGGGGTTGCCAAGATGATCCGCCATTTCATGCGGTTGGAGTTCAAAAAGAATTTCCTGACCCAATTGGCTGGATTGATCGCATTACCGGTACTTCGCAGTTTGGCGAAACGCATTGATCATAGACACTACAATGGCGCCAGTCTGTTGGGACTGCGTGGGATTGTAATCAAAAGCCATGGCGGGGCAGATAAAATTGCATTCATGAATGCAATCAGCATTGCCCGTAAAGAGGTTTCAAGCGATGTGCCCAGCCGCATTGCGGAACAAGTCAAGGCTCATCTGGATAAAAGGGAAACCGCGTGATCTATTCGCGTATAACCGGCACAGGTGGTTATCTGCCTGAGAAAGTCGTGACCAATCACGACCTTGAAAAGATTGTTGATACAACGGATCAGTGGATCGTAGAGCGTACCGGCATCCGTAAACGTCACATTGCGGAAGAGGGCGAGTTTACCTGCGATCTGGCAGAAAAGGCGGCGCGGAATGCGCTCGATATGGCGGGTCTGAAGCCTGATGAGATCGACCTGATCGTAGTGGCGACAACCACGGCTGATCAAGTCTTTCCAAGTACTGCCTGTCTGCTGCAGGCGCGTCTGGGGATTCGCGGTCCCGCAGCGTTTGATGTTCAGGCCGTATGTACCGGCTTTGTCTATGCCCTGGGTGTCGCCGACAAATTCATTCAAACCGGATCGGCGAAGAAAGCCTTGGTTGTCGGTGCTGAGACCATATCGCGGATTCTTGATTGGAACGACCGGAATACCTGTGTGCTGTTTGGTGACGGTGCTGGCGCTGTGGTGATCGAGGCGAGTAATGAGCCGGGCATCATCTCGACCCACCTGCATGCGGATGGTGCCTATGAGAGCCTGTTGCGTGTGCCATCGGGTATCTCCCGTGGCTATGACAAGCTTCGCGAGAGTGAGGCTTATATGCAGATGCGAGGCAATGAGGTGTTTAAGGTGGCGGTGACCACGCTCGGCCGCATCGTGGATGAGACACTGGCAGCCAATGGGATGCAAAAATCGGATATCGATTGGTTGATACCCCATCAGGCCAATATCCGAATCATTAACGCCACTGCAAGGAAATTGCAGACCCCGATGGAAAGGGTGGTGGTCACTGTGGAAGATCATGGTAATACTTCGGCTGCTTCTGTGCCATTGGCACTGGATGTGGCGGTCAGGGATGGAAGAATAAAACGTGGTGAAACCATTCTCATGGAAGCCTTTGGTGGTGGCTTCACATGGGGCTCGGTACTGGCAAAATTCTAATTCCTGCGAAAGTCGATTATGAGTGATACACAATTCAGCATGGTATTTCCCGGTCAGGGTTCTCAATCGGTCGGTATGTTGAAACAACTGGCGGAAGATTTTGCCGTTGTTACTGAGACCTTCAAAGAAGCATCTGATGTGCTGGGTTTTGATCTTTGGGCGTTGGCCCAGGATGGCCCGGCTGAATCACTGAATCAAACAGAGAATACCCAACCCGCCATGTTGACCGCTGGCGTTGCGGTATGGCGAGTTTGGCAGCAGCAAGGCGGGCCATCGCCGGAATTGATGGCAGGCCACAGCCTGGGAGAGTACACCGCTCTGGTTTGTGCCGGTGC
>JAHRHW010000358.1 GCA_019100305.1 Candidatus Thiodiazotropha taylori
TTTGTCCCGCATCGACAACCGGCCATCCCGGGTGCAGTAGCGAAGTCGGGTGAAGCAGTTGGTGATGAAGCGTAATCTCTCCATACCGCTGAGGTTGTCCCGCCACTTATCCGGCTTATCGCCATACATCTGTTGGCAGAATTGGTGAAATCCCGGCCCGCGAAGGGTCTTTTCCAACTCCTGGGCGCAGCTCAGCGCTTTCGTGAGATCCCATTGGGGTGGCAGGCCTGCGTGCAGCATACTGATGTTCCGCTTGGCATGGTGAACCATGATGGGGCGATGGCGTAACCAATCGATCAGTTCCTGGCTGTCCGGAGCATCGAGAATATCCATCATGCTGCCCTGCTTCTGATGGGTCCGGTTTCCCTGAGAGATGGCCAGCAGGTGCAGGTCGTGGTTGCCCAATACGCAGACGGCCCGGTTGCCCAGGGATCTGATGAAGCGTACCACCTGAAGTGATTTTGGTCCCCGGTTTACCAGGTCTCCGGCAAACCAAAGCTTGTCTTTGGCTGGATCAAAACGTATCAACTCCAGCAGCTGTTGCAGTTCATCGTAACAGCCCTGTACATCCCCAATTGCATAGATAGCCATAGTTGTTCTTGATATTGCCTGGTTGAGTCTCTGGCGGTTGCCTGTTGGGTGCTTGAAGCTGTAAAACTGTCTATTCGGAAAACTAACGGCCTGTTGGCTGAAGTTGGATGAATCCTGTCAATGATACATCCTCGGGCTTTTTGCTCAGTGAAGACTGCCAGGGCGGGCCAGAGAAAAGGCCGGAATCAGAGCGTCAAAATGGTTCCCCTGAGCGTCGATCATATCGTAACTGCCCTGCATGCTGCCGACCGGAGTGTCCAGTACGGTGCCACTGGTGTAACGGAAGGTCTCTCCCGGATTGAGTTGCGGCTGCTCTCCAACAACCCCCTCGCCCCGAACCTCCTGGGTTTTGCCGTTGGCGTCAGTAATGATCCAGTGGCGATTCATGAGGCGTGCGGAGGATTCTCCGTCGTTGCGAATGGTGACCGTATAGGAAAAGACATATCGCTGCTCTTTGGGCAGAGATTGGGCCTCGATGTATCGAGTCTCAACCTCAACTTCGATATGGTGCTTCGTTTCCTTTTCCATCTTTATCAAACCTGATCGTTAATATTGCTCTGCTGTCTGCTTCAACAGTTCTCGTTGATTAAAGGGTACTGGGGCGCAGTGGGTAGTGCAATAGCGGAAAGGGGGGTTATTGGGTATCCGCTCTGTATGCTGTTTGGCCACATCCTGCGGATTAGGTTCAGCCGGCTCAATACTAATGAAATAGTTCTGCTAAAACCGACTGTTATGAGATGCTTGATAATTCTATCAAGAAATAAATTCCGGTGCCGATACGTTGATCAGGAAACATTACAGGAATCCGGCTAAATGAGAGTTGGTCTATTGCTCCTACTTTGCTTCGTCGTGCCGCTTGGCAGTGCGGCCGAGCTTGCACCTGAAAGTCAGGCGCTGCTTGCTGCCGCAACCTCCGGCGAAGTGGATCGGGTCAATGATCTGCTGTCACAAGGGGTTGATGTCAACACGAAAAACCCAACCGGCCGCTCAGTTCTGCATATTGCGGCATTCAATGGCAATCTGCAGACCGTACGCGCCCTGTTGGCTGCCGGTGCAGATGCAAATCTGGCCGATGGTGCCGGTCTTACGCCATTGATGGAGGCGGCATCCTTTGGTCATGTTGAGGTGGTGAGATTGCTGATACAGCGTGGTGCTGATGTCAACGCGGTCGATCAGGCCGGGAATTCACCGTTGACCCTGTCAAATCGGGGACGTCACACAGAGGTCTCCGCGCTGCTGACTGAGATGGGTGCGACAGAGGGTGGTGCCAAGGAAGAGAAGAAGTAGTGCGAGGTGCCTCTCACAAAACCTGAAAGTTTGCGATGTTTTCGCTGCAACAACGTGATGCGTGTCTAAGTAAACAACGTAATGCACGTGAATAATTGTTAATAAGTCATTGATTGGACTTGTAAGAGATATGAAAAAGCAACATCTTCATCATAAACCAGACTTCTTTGCCGTGGTGGTGGTGTTGGTCATGATAGGCTTTGGTTTGACGTTGGCTGTTCAGGTTGGGGCTATTGATCGGCATGAGGTGGTACACAGCGAAGTATCCCAGGCTGAGGCCGGATAACCCTGAAGTCTGTGGTTATCTGTCTGATGACTAACCTGGTTTGACTGACCCCTGAAACCAGGTGTTTGTGGTTCGTGCTATAAGTAAAAGACTGACCTTGTCATCAGCTTGGAGGTCAGTTTCATTGCCGTTTTAATCGGTTGAGGAAGCTCGGCACCGCCCGCCTTGAGGGCTAGTGCGGCATGTTCGGCTTCATCTTTTTTCATCTGTTGTAATACGGCATGGGTTCGCTTGTCCTGTTGTGGGACACGATCGATATGCTCATCCAGATGGGCGCCTACCTGGTTCTCAGTTTCTGCCACAAAACCCAGGCTCCATTTGTCGCCAGCCAATCCGGCTGCTGCACCAAGCATGAATGAGCTGGCATACCAGAATGGGTTGAGCAGACTCTTGCGATTATCCAGCTCAACCAGTCGGTTTTCGCACCATGCCAGGTGGTCATTCTCCTCCTGGGCCGCTCTCTCCATCTGCTCTCTGACTTCCGGCAGTCGAGCGGTCAGTGCCTGGCCCTGGTAGAGTGCCTGGGCACATACCTCACCGGTATGATTGATGCGCATCAGGCGTGCGGTCAGGTCCCGCTCTTCGTCCGACAGTTCGGTCTCATCGATGCCTTCTGCGGGATCGGCTCTTTCAGTGACCAAGGGCCTGCCGAACAGGGTTCGAACTGCACTGTCCAGACCCATCAACAGGTGGTCTGCCATTTTGTAGTCACGTTCGCTCATGTGGAAACCTTAGCCTTAAACGGAGGGGTTCTTCAACTTTGTTTGATTGGCTTGGCCACCGATTTGTTCACTTTCACTGTGGTAAGGTTGTCGGCCGGCAGCGGTGTCGTGGTGAATTTCATGATTGCCGGATCGTCAGGGGGATCTCTATGCACCGGAAATGGGCTGCTTGGTTGCTACCCCGGCGCGGTTCCACTGTTGGTGGATCAACTCGATCGGATGGTGTACTTCAATGTCGAGTCCGGCTTGCCTGATCTGCTGGCGAAACTGCATGGCACAACCGGTACTGGAGGTGATCAGAAGTTTCGCACCGCTGGCTTTGAGGTGGTTGAGTTTGATCTCACCAAGCTGATTAGATATCTCCGGTTGGGTGAGCAGGTAACTCCCTGCTGCGCCGCAGCATAGTTCATTCTCAGCCAATTCGACCAATTCGAGCTGTGGGATCATTTTCAGAATTTGCCAATCCTTGCTGTCCTGTGAAGAGCAGGGTCGGTGCAGGGCAGCCCTGATTGGCAAGGGTGCCAGTTCGGGCATCTCCCTATCGGGCAGCTGCATCAGAAAATCAGAAATTGAGATCAGTGGCAGCTGGCTCGACTGCTGCTCTGCCAGTTCCAGATGGCATGCGGTGGCCAGGGTGATCAGGTTTTGCGCGTTGCTCTTTGCGGTCTGCGCATGGATGGCGTCACACAGCTGCCCGGCCTCCCTGATAAAGCCGTTATGTCGATGCATGGCACCACAACACCCGGTGGCGGGAGGGATATCGACCGCATAACCAAGGCCACTCAGCAGTTGGATAGCATTTTGAACTAGATTGTCGTCGATTTTCGAGCCAATGCAGCCGGTGAACAGCTGAACTTTTTTTCCTGTTGGCTTTGAGGATGGATAGAAACCGCTGCGATCCACCGCTGTTCGGGGCAGCTGCTCTGCCATGGCGAGCAGCTGCCTGAAACGTGCCACAGGCAGTTTACTTAACAGGGCAAGCAAGCCTGATTTACGGGCCATATGATACAGGCGTATCCAGTAATTGAGTCTGCCGTTATGGCTCAATTGATGGAGAAGCTGTTGCAGCAGCGGCTTTTTTCGATGTTTTGAGACTATTGATGAGCGACTTACATCCAGCAGGCGGCCATATTTCACTCCGGATGGGCAGGCGGCTTCACAGGCCCGGCAGTTAAGACAACGGTCAAGATGGAGCTCGACATGGGAGTGTAGGTCGATCTCGTTTTTCGCCAGTGCCTGAATCAGACTGATCCGGCCACGAGGTGAATCAGCCTCGCTGGCGAGCAGTCGATAGGTTGGGCATACAGTCAGGCAGAGACCGCATTTTACGCAGCGGTCTGCTTCAACAAGCAGGTCTTCAGGTGTCACAACGGGCAGCGTTTCCGGAAAAGATCGGCCATTTTACCTGAATCGTGCTGTCAGTTGGAGAAATCATGATGAATCAGCGTCTAATCGATATCACCCGGCAGGTTGGTTGATCAGGTTGAGGAGAGTGGTCCCAGTCACTAATATGGGACATGATCTTGAACAACGGGTTCTGCTAACTACGCCGAGGCTATGCCATGTCCTATTATCGTTATCACCTCTTTTTTTGTGTCAATGAGCGACAGGATGGGCGTCCCTGCTGCGGAGTTCATGGCAGCAAGGCCATGCGTGACTACCTGAAAGGCCGGGTTAAAGAGCTGGGTTTGACCGGGCCGGGGGGGGTAAGAGTCACCACCGCCGGCTGTTTT
>JAHRHW010000359.1 GCA_019100305.1 Candidatus Thiodiazotropha taylori
GAGCCCGGTCAGTATCGATATCGTGCAGCGTATCCCCGGTCCACTGACGGTTACCGCCTATGTACCGGAAACCGCCAAGATCCGTGAACAGCTGAGTCGCTTCATGGCCCGCTATCAGCATCTGAAACCCGATATCGAGCTCTCCTTCATCGATCCCTTGCGTCATCCGGATCAGACCCGCCGGCAGGGCATCAGTCTCTCCGGTGAAGTGGTGCTCAACTACAACGACCGGGAGGAACGGATCCAACAACTGGATGAGGAGCAGTTCACCAACGCCCTGCTGCGACTCTCGCAAACCCACACCCGCTGGATCGCCGGACTCACCGGACATGGTGAGCGGGACCTGCTGGGGCGGGCTAACCATGACCTGGGAGATTTCGGCAGCGCCCTCAAGCAGCAGGGGTATCAGGTCATCAACATCGACCTGGCAACCACCCCGACGCCACCGGACAATACCGCCCTGCTGATCATCCCCTCACCTCAGAGACCTCTGCTGGAAGTGGAAATTGCCCGCCTGAGAGCCTATGCAGCCGAGGGGGGCAACCTGCTGCTGCTGAGCGAACCGGAGAGCCGTATCGGAGACTCACTGATGCGCCAGCTGACGGGGATCAAACAGCTACCGGGAACCATTGTCGACGCCAACGTCAAAGAGCTGGGGATCGACAATCCGGCGATTGCACTGGTTCCCAGATACCCGGATCATAAAGCCACCCGGGCATTCAATCTACTCACCCTGTTTCCCCAGGCCGCCGCCCTGGCGATACCCGAACAGAGCATGTGGTCGATCGTTCCGTTGCTTGAGACCCTGGATAAGAGCTGGAACGAAACCGGCGCCCTGCAGGGGGAGATCGATCGGGACCCACTCGCCGGAGAGGAGGCGGGGCCACTGACCCTGGGCGTGGCATTAACCCGACAGGTCAACGGGGAACAACAACGCATCATGGTGATTGGCGACGGTGATTTTCTCTCCAACAGTTTTCTCAGCAATGCGGGCAACCAGGATCTCGGATTGACCCTCAGCCGCTGGCTGGTAGGTGATGACAAACTGGTCGGCATCCCGATCAAACAGGCAAGCGACCGGGAATTACACCTGTCGAATCTGGCCATCGGGGTGATTGGCATCGGCACGCTGATTGTTGCGCCACTGCTCCTGCTGCTGTTTGGCGGCTCAATGATGTGGCGCCGCAACCGGGCCTGAGGCATAGTAGCCATCCATGTCCCACAAGCTGCGTCTTAATCTGATCCTGATGGTGGTTATCGGCCTGCTGGCGCTGCTGGTATGGCAATCCCAGCCCGAACCCATGGCACCACTCAGTCAACTTGCTCCAGCAGAGATCCGCCGTATCACCATCCGTTCCGGAACAGACCGCCTGAGCATGAGACTTGAGCAGGGCCAATGGTTGATTGACGGCCAAGCAGGGCTCACCTCACGTATTGAGCAGCTGCTGACGATCAGCCAGACTGCCAGTCTCAAACAATTCCCCGCCCCTACGGATCTCACACCATTCGGCCTGGTGAATCCCAGCATCGTTCTTCAGCTCAACCAGGAACACTTCTCCTTTGGCGATATCGACCCACTCAATGGTTGGCGCTATGTGCTGCACAACGGGGTGATTCACTTGATCGGCAATGGCTACCACCACCATCTGACTGCCCCGCTAGAGGCCTGGTTGGAGCAACCCGATGCCTGAACTGCCTGAAGTCGAGACCACCTGCCGGGGTATTGCACCGCACATTACCGGCAAAAGAGTGAAGCAGGTGGTGATTCGCCAGCCTCGTCTGCGCTGGCCGATACCCGCCGACCTGCCCCAGCAACTGAACGGCCGCAAACTGCTCAAAGTATCCCGACGAGGTAAATACCTGCTGCTGAGCTTCCACCACGGCACCCTGATCATCCATCTGGGCATGTCCGGCAGTCTGAGGATCCTCAATCCACAGAGCGCGTTTCAAAAACACGACCATTTCGACCTCCAGGTAAGTGGCGGCAAACTGCTCAGGTTGAGAGACCCAAGGCGTTTCGGAGCCGTACTGTGGACCGATCAACCCCCATCTCAGCACCCGCTGATCGCTCATCTGGGGCCTGAGCCGTTGCAGGAGAGCTTCAACACCGCCTATCTGCACGAACAGGGACAGCGACGCCGGCTGGCCATTAAACAGTTAATTATGGACAGTAAGATTGTGGTCGGGGTGGGGAATATCTACGCCAGCGAATCTCTCTTCAAATCGGCCATACACCCCACCAGGCCGAGCAACAGAATCTCCAAATCCCGTTATGGCAAGTTGGTCGAGGCGATCAAACAGACCCTGACTTCGGCGATCGCCCAGGGCGGCACCACCCTGCGGGATTTTCAGCAGGAGGATGGCAATCCGGGTTACTTCGCCCAACAGCTCCAGGTGTATGGCAAAACCGATCAAGCCTGCCCCGCATGCGGCTCGCCGATCCGGCAGAAAACCATCGGCCAGCGCTCCACATTCTACTGCCCGAATTGCCAACGCTAAGCAGCCCCCATTGATTTATCCTGACCACTCATCTAGCATGCGCTGGTTTGTTCCAACCGACACCAGCAATGGATATTAAAGCTCTACGCCAACTCATCGCCGACGACATGGATGCTGTAGACAAGCTGATCATTCAGCAACTGAAGTCCGATGTGGTGCTGATCAATCAGATTGGCGCCTATATCGTCCACAGTGGCGGCAAGCGCCTGCGCCCGATGATCGTGCTCCTGGCAGCACGGGCCTGTGGCTATGCTGGCTCCATGCATATCAACCTGGCAGCCATCATCGAATTCATCCATACCGCAACCCTGCTTCACGATGATGTGGTGGACGGCTCCGATCTTCGTCGCAACCGGGAGACGGCCAACGCGGTCTGGGGCAATGAGGCCAGCGTGTTGGTGGGGGATTTTCTCTACTCCCGCTCCTTTGAAATGATGGTGGAAGTCGGTCAGATGCCGGTGATGGATATTCTCTCCCATGCCACCAACCGTATTGCTGAAGGTGAAGTGCTGCAGTTGCTGAACGTGCATAATCCGGAGACCAGCGAAGCTGAATACATGGAAGTGATCAAACGTAAGACTGCCACCCTGTTCGAGGCGGGATCCCGTCTGGGTGGCGTGGTGGCTGAAACATCTGAGCAACAGCAGCAGGCATTGGCCGACTACGGCCTTCATCTGGGGATCGCCTTTCAGCTGGTGGATGACGCGCTCGACTATCATTCGAGTAACGAAGAGATCGGCAAAAATGTCGGCGATGATCTGGCAGAGGGCAAACCCACCCTGCCTCTGATCCAGGCCATGAAAAAGTCGGATCAGCAGCAGCGCCAGCGGCTCGCCACAATCATCGAAAATGGTGGTCTGGATGAGATCGATTTCGTTCTGCAGTCGATCCACAACAGTGATGCGATCACCTACACCCAGCAGCTTGCCCAACAACATGCCGAGCTGGCCAAACAGGCGTTGAAGCTTTTACCTGACAGTGAATACCGCCAGGCACTGGCGGAACTTGCCGATTACTCTGTCGCTAGAACCCATTGAACCGACCTATCGATTCCGCTAACATCAGCTGCTCGCTGTATCGGTTTGATAACCGATCGGTTCAAGCATCGGGGTGTAGCTCAGCCTGGTAGAGCACTGTCTTCGGGAGGCAGGGGCCGGAGGTTCGAATCCTCTCACCCCGACCAATCATACAACCACAATCCTGTGGTCACGCTTATCGCTTAAAAATCATTTCATCACGACTTACGTAGCCGTCAGGTTTGGAATTGTATGCGCATAACAAGAGGGTGGAGAAACCCCACCCTCGTTCTCGTTTACCAATAAAGCGGTACGCCTACATCGATCAGAACGCTGCCATAACCTTCGTCCAGACCACCCTGCGGCTTTGCCACGGACTTTGCATAGCCCTTGCCTGAATGGAGAATCGAACTACCATAGTTATCACCGATGCCGGGTTGTACGGCGGTCGGCAGTTTTGTCGATTCAGCTATGCCGTCATAGAGGTCATGGTTCTCTCCGGTTACATCAAAAGCACCGGCAGTTAGATTGGTTGATAAGATCATTGCTGCAGTGATTGCCAAGGTTTTCATATCTCTCTCCTCACAAGTTTTAAACTGATAACATTTCGCTTTGTGTTCAGTTTTATTTACGGGCAGCTTGGGAGAGTGGATTCAATCAGGATGAACTTTTTTATCAGGGCCTGTTAATTGATAAGCCGTTGGCGAAGTAATCGAGCGGTTTATTATTAGAGATCTACAGCCGTTTTGAGGAGCGCGAATCTTTGATCAGTCTGACCACTGCCTATGCCTTTATCACGGTATCCTTTGTACTCTGTTTGGCGCCTGGTCCCGACAATATCTTTGTCCTGACGCAGTCAGCGCTGTATGGGAGAGTTAAAGGTTATCTGGTGACGTTAGGCCTGTGTACCGGTTTGATCGTACACACCCTGGTGGTTGCACTTGGCTTCGCCGCACTGTTGAAAACCTCGCCGTTTACCATCACCCTGTTGAAACTCATCGGTGCCGGTTATCTCAGTTACCTTGGCTGGCTCGCATTGAATGCAGCACACAACAGCTTGACCAGTAGAGAGAACATCCGTCTCTC
>JAHRHW010000360.1 GCA_019100305.1 Candidatus Thiodiazotropha taylori
AGCATACTGCTGAACTGATCGAAAAAGAGCGTGGTTACAGAACAATATTCAATGCCGCGCCGGAAGGGATGTGGGTCATCGATCCTGAGCGCAAGACACTTGATGTCAATGAACGACTACAGGAGTTGTTGGGTTACAGTAAAGAGGAGATGCAGGGAAAAACCCCAATGGAGTTTGTCGACGAGACAAACAAACTGATTTTTATCGAACAGACAAATAAGATCAGTAAAACCGAAAGGCGCAGTTACGACATTGAGTTGCAGCACAAAGATGGTTACAACGTGCCAACCCACTTCAGTGCGGTTACCCTGCGGCAGCAGGATGGGAGTGTGTTCTCCTCGATTGCCTTTGTGGAAGATATTACGAAACGTAAAAGACTCGAGGCGGAATTACGAGCTGGCGAACAGAATCTGCGTCGTCTGGTCAATTCACAGCCGGCTTGTGTCAGTACCATCGGAAGAAATGGGGAGTTGCTCAGTATCAACCCGAAAGGGCTTGAGATCATTCAAGCGGATTCATTGGAACAGCTCTCAAAGAACATAATTTTTGATTTGATTGATGAACCTTATAAGGAGGCGTTTGAGCAGATCAATCAACTGGTTTTTGAAGGTCAGAGTGCATCCTTGACATTCAGTATTACCGGTTTGAAAGGCCGGCATATCTGGCTGGAAACCCATGCGGTGCCGATCATGGACTCTAACGGCAAGGTTATCGAACACCTTGGATTGACCCATGATGTGACCGATCGTCTCAACATGGAGATGCAGGTTTACAGTGAACGTGAGTTTTTGCAGACAGTTATCGATAACATCACCGATGCGGTGATGGTGATCGATACCGAACTGCAGATTCAATTGATCAACAAGAGCGTCAAACAGATGCTGAAGGGATTTGGTTTTGAGCGAGATCTACCAAAATACTACTTTGATCTGCCATTTGTTTCATATCCTTCAGACCGGTCTGATGCTCAGGATTGCCCTGTGCATCGAGTACTCGAAAACAGACGTCAGGCCAGTGCAATACTCTCCCGGCCGTTTTCATTAAACAGTAGTAAATTGAAGCGGGTGGAGGTGATCGCCTCTCCTCTGCTGAACAGCGATGGTACCCTGCGGGGGGTTATCGAAGTGGCCAGGGACATTACAGAGCATCTTGAGCTCTTGGATGAGGTCAAGCAGCAAAAAGACAACCTGCAACATCTTGCACACCACGATTCTTTGACCAATCTACCTAACAGGGCGTTGTTTCTGATGCGCTTGCAACAGGCGATCAGCAAGGCCAAACGTAACAACTCTCAACTGGCGGTTTTGTTTGTCGATCTGGATCGATTCAAGGAGATCAATGACAGTCTTGGTCATGCAGTTGGCGATATGGTCCTGAAAGAGGTCGCCATGCGTTTTTCAGAAAGTGTGCGGGAGGAGGACCTATTGGCTCGTTTGGGGGGTGATGAATTCACTTTCATTTCGGAGGGGCTGAAAAAACCACAGCATGCGGCGATTGTGGCGCAGCAGATTATCCGTTCTCTGGAGTTGCCATTTGAAATGGATAATCATCAGTTCTTTCTTACCGCGAGTATCGGTATCAGCGTCTATCCTCAAGATGGTCGAAGCGCAGACACCCTGCTGCGCAATGCGGATGCGGCGATGTATAAAGCGAAGGATGAGGGTAAGAATACATTCCAGTACTATACCGCTGATATGACTGAGCAGGCCTTCGAGAGAATATTTCTCGAATCAAGCTTGCGGCGAGCATTGGTCGAGGATCAATTGGTTGTCTACTACCAACCACAATATGATACCGCCGGTGGAGGCCTGATCGGTGTAGAGGCTTTGGTGCGTTGGATGCATCCCGATATGGGTATGGTGTCACCCTCGAGATTTATCCCATTGGCTGAGGATACCGGGCTGATCATTTCATTGGGAGAGCAGGTGCTGCGAATAGCCTGCAAGCAGATGGCCAGCTGGTACGAGCAGGGCATAGCGCCGCAGAAGTTGGCTGTCAATTTGTCGGTAAAACAGATCAGCAGTACTGAGCTTATACCGACCATTAAAACCATATTGGATGAAACCGGGTGCCGCTCCGAGTGGCTTGAGTTTGAGGTGACCGAAGGCTTTCTGATGAAAGATCCTGAGGCGTCGGTTTCAATTCTACAGCAGTTGCGAGAACTTGGCGCGGATCTGGCGGTGGATGATTTTGGTACAGGTTACTCGTCACTGGCCTATCTGAAGCGATTTCCATTGACCCGGCTGAAAATCGATCGTTCGTTTATACATGATGTGCCTGGTGATGGTGATGATGTGGCGATTACCCGTGCGATTATTGCGATGGCGAAAAATCTGAATCTGAATGTATTGGCGGAAGGTGTGGAGAACGAGGAGCAGAGAAGCTTCCTGGTGGCTGAAGGCTGTAACGATGCCCAGGGTTTCTATTTTGGGCGACCGCTATCCGCCGCCGATACCACTAAGCTCTTGATCAAGGAGATCGGCAATACAAGCAGCTCATCTGCTTCGGATCTGTCTGATCCGTTGCGTGGTTAATCGACTTCGCGCGATTTTGTCTGCTTTGGTTGTGATTGGTAGATTGTAGTAAGCATTTGCTTCACAGTGAGGCAAAGTTCCTGGAACTCTTGCGTGGTATTGGTATCTTATTGCCATTACAGTAATCAAACCGTCTGCCTCCCCCCCCTTGGCATCTGGCATGCCCTAGAGATCGACAGGCCCAGTGAGGCCGAGATTGAACCCACTGATCTGCGGATGAGTTGCTCCTTTGTGAATATTTGTCGGCTCGGGGCAGAATCGTTCAAGTCGCAGATGGATATTTGATATGCTGTGGTTGCCCTGACCAACAGAGTCGATCCCGGTGCCTGTTGCTCGTTGATGCTCAAACTTGGCCCTAGCACGATATGCTTAGTCACCGGGTTAATAATTTATTCAAAGGTTAGATTTAAGACTGTTCCGCTCAGCTTCCGTAATCCTTATGCGAAAATCGATCTATATACTGGTCTTGCTGTTGATCCCAGTTAACCTCTATGGTTTGGAGGTGTCGGTCACTGTTAAGGGATTGGAGTCTCAGTTGCGGGACAACGTACTGGTATACCTCTCAATCGAACAGGAAAAGTCCCGCTCTTCATTGAATCAGGCCAGGCTTAGACTGCTGCATGATAAAGCGGAGGATGAGATACGGGAAGCATTGAAACCATTCGGCTTTTTTAAACCCAGTATCATCAGCAAACTGGAACAGCAGGAACAGAGGTATCAGGCGACTTATACCATCGATTCGGGCCCGGCGGTGAAGATCGTCGAGGTCGACTTTCGGGTTTCCGGTGAAGGCAGTGAGGATCCGCGGGTGAGCAAGGATTTTCCATTGAAAGTTGGCGATGTGCTGGATCAAAGTCTCTATGAAGGGGCCAAGCAGTCTTTGCTGTCCGATACCATCGAGCAGGGCTACCTGGACACGAAGTATCTGCAGCACAGAATTCTGGTGGATACGGTAACTGATACGGCCAGTATAAATCTGCATCTGGACACCGGTATGCGACTGCGTTTCGGTGAGGTTCGTTTTAATCAGGATGTGATGGATGCAGAGTTCCTGGCCCGTTATGTGCCTTTCAATACAGGTGACCCATTCAGTCAGGAGGCACTGCTCAATCTGCAGGGGCAGTTGACCGACAGCGAATATTTCAAAAGAGTCGAAGTGATCAGCCGTCGGGATCAGGTGGAGGGGGACCGGGTTCCAGTGGATATCAATCTCAAGCCCAACAAAAAGAATCGTTACCGGATCGGTCTGGGTTACTCCACCGATACAGGGCCCAGGCTGACCCTTGATTGGAAGAATCGTCGCATTGGACGTCGGGGCCACAGAATGCGTACGGAGTTTCAGATATCGGAACCGATCAGCAGCATCAGCACTGAATATGTCATCCCCCTTGAGCGGCCTACCGAGGACTATCTGCGTCTGGGCGCTTCCTATGAGCATTTCAACTCCGATACCAATCAGGGGGACCGGACACTGCTCAATCTCACCCACTCGGTAAGCCTGGATAGGGGGTGGCGGCGCAGCCTGGGGCTGGAGTATACCCGTGAGGAGTATCAGGTCGGCAATCAGGAGGGTAGATCAAGACTGCTGGTGCCGAGTGTGGATTGGCTGCGCATCAAGAGTGACGGAAAGCAGCGGATCAAAAAGGGCAAGCGCCTCAATTTCCGTATCGAGGGGGCTTCGGAGGCTGTGTTGTCGTCCACCAGCTATTTTCAACTCTACACCAGTGGCAAGGATATTCGTGCTCTGGGTGATGGGGCTTGGCGTCTGCTGAGCCGGCTGGAGTTGGGAGCGACCTGGGCCGAAGATTTGACTGAGTTGCCGCCGAGTAAGCGCTTCTTTGCCGGTGGCGATAACACGGTGCGGGGATTTGGTTATCAGGACCTGGGGCCTGAAGATGAGGCGGATGATGTGATCGGCGGGCGCTATCTTGCCGTGGGCAGTCTGGAGATCGACCGCCACATCAGTGGGAAATGGAGTGGCGCCCTGTTTGTCGATGCAGGTAACGCCTATGATCAGGACTATGATTCGGAAACGGCTTACGGGATTGGTTTGGGTGTGCG